>JANXRI010000303.1 GCA_025353085.1 Betaproteobacteria bacterium | reverse complement strand
ATCGCCATCAATACCGCGACCTTGGACGCACCGCCCGACTGGCCGAAGATCGTGACGTTGCCGGCGTCACCGCCGAACGCAGCGATGTTGTCGCGCACCCAGCGCAGTGCCACAACGAGATCGAGCATGCCGGCATTGCCTGAATCCGCATAACGCGGATCGAATGCGCCGAGGTAAAGATGGCCGAACACATTCAACCGATGATTCATGCTGACGACGACCACATCGCCCTGTCTCGCAAGATTACTGCCGTCAATGCCGGCCGCACCGCTCGAACCCGAGATGAATCCGCCGCCGTGGATGTACACCATGACCGGGCGATTGCCGCCCGCATTAACGGCCGGCGTAAATACGTTAAGCACGAGGCAATCTTCGCTGGTAGGCCGGGTATCGCGTATCCACGCGACATGGGGCAGCGCCGAAGGCCGCTCGTTCTGCGGCGCGCGCGCGCCATAGTCGAGCGCATCGCGAATGCCCGGCCACGGCGCTATCGGCACCGGCGGCATGAAACGGTTGGCGCCGGCTGTCGATTGCCCGTATGGAATGCCTTTAAAAGTTGCGATGCCGTCCCGGCGCAAGCCGCGCACTTTGCCGGCGCCGGTTTCGACCACTGGCGCGTCTTCAAACACAGTTGCCGCCATTGCACACCTCGTCATGATTGGAACCACCCCCGCCGCAGCGGCGGCGCCGGCAAACTTAACCGCTGTGCGCATCATTGCGCGCCGGGTCGCACTGGCGGCGGACGCTGGCTGACCTTTGCGTTTCAGATTGCTCATGCTTTTCCTCCCTGATGGCGTCGCGGCCGCGCATTTCAAAAGCCAAAGCCGAACGGTGATCGGTAATTATAGAGTCAGCGCAGTCATTGCGCGACGACGTCCGCCGGCTGGGTCAAACGAGTGACGACATTGCGAAAAAGAAAGTCGCAAGGCGCAGAGCGCTTTGGTTATTTAGTTATTGCGCTGAAAACTACTGCAGTAACGCGGGTTCCCGAACCATGTCTGCTCGACGACGCGGCCTTCTTTGAAATAGAGGGTGCGCTCACAGCGCACGAAGTCGCTGCCGCCCTGCCCCAGAGCTACACCGGTTCCAACACCGACGCCGTGGCTGCCGCCGAAGATGCCAAATGATGGATACCATGCGCCGCCAGCGGCTGTCTGTGAAAACCAGGTGTACACGTAACGTCCATCGGCAAACACGGTGCTGCTCGCGGGTGCGCCCCATTGCGCAATCACGGTTTCATAGCCCGCACCTTGCCAACTGCTGCGCGTCGCCGAGTAATCAACGGATTCGGTCGCGCAGCCGGCGAGCGCGGCAAACACGAGCGCCGCGGCGTTCAGCAAGTATTTTCGGGGATTAGAAAAAGTATACCGCACACCCCTGAGAGTTCGCATGCCGGGCACGGTTCCCTTGCATGGGCGCGGTGTGTCTGCCGGCTTTATTTCGCGCGCAGTTTCTTGATCAACGCCGGATCCGGATCGACGCCGAGTCCCGGGCCCTGGGGCACCGCAATGCAGCCGTTGCTGCGCGGATTGATCGCGTCGTGCAGAATGTTTTCCGCAAAGTCGGCGTCATAGCGTTCGACGAGGCTGTCACCCGCCATTGCCGCGATGCAATGAATCGACGCGAGCAGGCCGGGGCCGAAGTATGCGGAATGCGGCACGACGGTCACGCCATACGCATCGGCGAGCGCCATCACCTTGCGCATCATCGTGACGCCGCCTACTTTGGTGACGCTCGGTTGTGCGTATGAAAGCGCCGCGTGCTCAAACATGCTTTTGAATTCGGGCAGCATCGCGTTTTCGCCGGCCGCCGTTGGCAGCCCACCCTGCGTGCGCACGCGCGCGAGACCCGCGTGGTCTTCCGGCGGCCAGATCGGTTCTTCCAGCCACCTGGGTTTGAATTCTTGCAGCGTCCGCGCCATTGCGATTGCCTCGTCGATGGTCCACGGACAATTGCAGTCGATCATGATCGGGATATCAGGGCCGGCAGCAACCCGCGCGGCCTTGATCGGCGCTACCGTGATTTCGTGCAGTTTAATATGGCGGTAACCGCGCTTTAACGCGCGCTCTACATAGTGCGTGACCGCCGCGGGCTCGCCGTAACGCAACAGGCTCGCGTAGGCGGGCAATTCGTCGCGCACAGCACCGCCGAGCAGGCGGTACAGGGGCAGCCCCGCTATTTTGCCGGCGATATCCCATAACGCAATGTCGATCGCCGACAACGCATACATCGCCGGACCATTGCGGCCGACGCCGCCGAGATTGCGCTGGAGTTCTTCGACGAGTGCGCTGATTTGAGTCGGATCGCGGCCAATGCACATCGGGCCGATGAACGAATCGAGTGCGGCCTTGGTCGCGGTGAAAATCCGGTGGCCGAAACCCTCGCCCCAGCCGGTGACGCCTTCGTCGGTATCGATACGCACGAGCAGCGTATCCATGCTCGTGCGCGGCTTGCCGCCCTGCTTGGGCAGCACGCTGCCTTCGATGATCATCGGCATG
>JANXRI010000293.1 GCA_025353085.1 Betaproteobacteria bacterium | reverse complement strand
GTCCCACATGACCATGCCGTGGCGCTGCGCATTCGACTTGGTGACGAGCGTTAAATGCTTGCGCGGCCGCTTGCTCGCAAGCTCGAACGCGAAACGGTGAATGCGTTCGACGCCGTTGCGCGTGAAGACCGACGTTTCGGTCGCCACTTCTTCCGGCAGCCCGGTATGCACGCGTCCGCCGCTGCCGGAATATTCGCCTTCGGAATTTTCGCGGATGATCGCCCAGTCGATACGCTCGCCGCCGGTGAGCGGGCTGGTGACGCCGGGCAAGACGCGCGCGGGACGAACATTGGCGTACTGGTCGAAGCCCTGGCAAATCGGCAGCCGCAGCCCCCATAGCGAAATGTGATCCGGCACGTCCGGGGCGCCGACTGCGCCGAAGAAAATCGCGTCGAACGTTTTGAGTTTGGCGAGTCCGCCCTCGGGAATGTAATAGCCGTGCTTTTTGTAATAATCGCTGCTCCATGGGAAATGCTCGACCGCGAGCTTGAACCCGCCGTCACGTTGCGCCAGAACGTTAAGCGCCTCGAGACCGGCGGCGATGACTTCGGTGCCGATGCCGTCGCCGGGAATGGCGGCTATCTTGTATTCACGCATGAGGTTTCGCTGAAGCCTGAAAAGGGAAGCTGAAGGGTAGCGGCTGATCGCCGGTTTGTCATCCTCGACCTTCGCCGCAACGTGTAAAATCGATTTTTTCCCGCATGCAGTTGCCGCCTTGAAAATTCTCGCGCTTGAGACGTCGACCGAGTTGTGTTCCGCCGCCCTATGGCACGACGGCAAGATCGACGCGCGCGAAGTGCTTGCCGGTCAGCGCAATTCCGAACTCTTGTTGCCGATGGTCGAGGCCCTGCTCGCAGCAAACAATCTCGCGGCGCGTGATCTCAACGGCGTCGCATTCGGCGCCGGACCTGGTGCATTCACCGGCGTGCGAATTGCGTGCGGTGTCGCGCAAGGCATCGCGTTCGGCATTGACGTGCCGGTGGTCGCCATCGGGACATTAATGGCGGTGGCGGAGGCAGCGGGCGCGCCGCGCGTCGTTTGCTGCCTCGACGCGCGGATGGGCGAGGTCTATCACGCAGCGTATGAGCGGCGCGGCGACGGCTGGCATGAAGTGCATGCGCCCGGCCTGTATAAACCGGCGGCGGTACCGGCGTTGCCGGCGGGTAAGTGGACGGCTTGTGGCGGCGGGTTTGCCGCGTTTCGGGATGAACTGAGTGCGCGCTACGCGGGAAGTATCGAACGCGTGATCGACGGCGTGATTCCCCACGCGCACGAGATCGCGGTGCTCGGCGCGCGGCAGTTTTTGCGCGGCGATACGCTCGACGCGGCGGAAGCGCTGCCATTGTATGTGCGCAACAAAGTCGCTTTGCGCGTGGATGAGCGATGAGCGCGATCGTTAGCAAGCTGTTGCGCGAGCGCGCAATACACGGCTTTCCCTTCCCTTGCAGAGCGGGGGAAGGGTTAGGGATGGGGGCGCACGAGTGAGCGCCTTACTCGATCACCTCCCGCGTTATCGGCGCATGGTAGATTGCGATCTCGAGGACATCATGGCGATCGAGAACGCCATCTATCCGCATCCGTGGACCCGCGGCAATTTCAGGGACTCCCTGCGTGAGGGTTATCATTGCTGCGTTACAGAAGCCGGCGCCGACATTATCGGATACTGCGTGATGATGTGCGCGGCCGGCGAGGCGCACCTGCTTAACCTGAGTATTGCGGCGGCGTGGCAAAGGCAGGGCCGCGGACGCGAGATGCTGCGTTATTTACTCGCGGTCGCGCGACAATCATCTGCGGAGAAAATGTTTCTGGAAGTCAGGCCGACGAACCTCGCGGGAATCGCTTTATATTCAGCGATGGGATTCAGTGAAATTGCAATACGGCGCGGTTACTACCCGGCGCACCGTGGCCGCGAAGATGCGCTGGTCATGCAACTGGAACTCGCGTGAGCGTTTCGCGCGAGGATATTTTAAAAGAACTCGGGCTTATGCCCGTGTGGCGCTTGCGCACGAGCGCGGAACCGTCGGTTTCACGTAGCGCAGGCGCCCCGCCTGCGCTACAAAATCCCGCGCCCGAGTCAATCACGGTTCGCGGCCTTCCGAAAGTGCGGCCGCTCGATGCACGCGCAACGCAAATCGCTACGCTCGAATGGTCGCAGCTCAAAGAAAGCGTCGCCGGCTGCATCGCGTGTCCGCTGCATCAGGGCCGCACCAAGACGGTATTTGGCGTGGGCGATGAAGCGGCTGACTGGTTGTTCGTCGGCGAAGGGCCGGGCGCGGAAGAAGACGCCAAGGGCGAGCCGTTTGTCGGACAGGCCGGCAAATTACTCGACAATATGCTTATCGCCATCAAGTTGAAGCGCGGCCGCAATGTGTACATTGCCAACGTCGTCAAATGTCGTCCTCCAGGCAATCGCAATCCGGAACCGGCGGAAGCGGCGCAGTGCGAGCCCTATCTGCATCGCCAGATAGCGCTGATCAAGCCCAAGCTGATTGTTGCGCTTGGCAAGG
>JANXRI010000276.1 GCA_025353085.1 Betaproteobacteria bacterium | reverse complement strand
TTCAACCTGATTCGCGGTTGCAATCCGGCGCCGGGCGCATGGACGACGCACAACGGCAAAAAGTTGCAAATTTTTGATGCTCGCAAAATCCTGTTCCGGCGATTTGCCGATGTCGCAGGCAAGATCGGTGAGGTCACGGATATAACGGCTAAGAGCTTTAAGGTCACCGCACAGGGCGGCGCCATCGAAGTGTTGAAGGCGAAGTTCGAAGACGCCAGGAAACTCGCAGGCGGAGAGGTCGCGCAGGCAAGCGGGCTAACGGCGGGTAGCGTGCTGGGCACCTGACCTTCGGTTCATCACCCCAAAAATCAAGCTGCCAACGGGCGGCTTTTTCGTTTCCGCATTATCTGGCAGCGCTTAGCCAGCGCTCACCTACGCATCATGCATTCGCGTCGTGCGACCGGTACGAGCATTGCTTTCCTCGGCAGTCGGGAAACTCGCTTTTGGCTGTTGATAATGCAATTTTTACTACTTCTTGGCCTTTTATGGAGCACATATGAAAAAAATCATACACTTGTCGGCAAATACCGTAAAATAATTTCAGTCTTCACCGATAACCCATTAGAAGAAATAAATAAAAATTAGGTGCAGGGATGAAAAATTTGACTTTTTGGAAGTCGGATTGGTTCTTGGGGCTGCTAATCACGCTCATCCTGCTAATTGCTTCTGGCGGGGATCTGGTCCAGAGTTTGGAGCGTAAAGCTTACGACTTGGGAGTCCGCTCGGCAACGCGCACGCCATCCGACCGCATCGCCGTGATTGCTATCGACGATCAGAGCATTGCTAATATTGGACGCTGGCCGTGGCCGCGTGACGTGCATGCCAAAATGACCGACATCCTGGCGAATGCAAAAGCCAAGACCATCGGCTATACCGCGTTCTTTTTCGAGCCGCAGGTCGATGCGGGCTTGTCTTACATCAACAAACTGAATGAGGCTTACGCGGCGTCGAAATTTAAAAATTCGCACGATCCCGAGGCGGAAAAAATCGAGGCCTTGCTCGCTGAAGCGGCCGGCGCGCTCAATACCGATCAGCGGTTGGCCGAAAGTTTCAAGAAATCGAACAACGTGCTGTTGCCGATGGTGTTTCAGCAGTTTCCGTTCGAGCCCCAAGGCAATCCGGACAAGCCGTTGCCTGAAGCTGTGTTGGCGAACGGCATGTTGATGAAGGACAAGAATGCCGACATCCTGCCGCCCCCTGGAATCAATCCCGCTTATCCGATCCCTGAGCTTGCCGCGAGCGCCGCCGGCATTGGCCACCTCAATGCGCAACAGGACGTTGATGGAGCGACCCGTACCGAGCCGTTGATCGTGCGTTACTACGATCGGTTTTTTCCGTCGCTTTCGCTCATGCTGGTCGCGAAATATCTGAACCTTCAGGTCGCCGACATCCAGGCGAAGCCGGGTGAAGACGTGCGGATCGGAAAACTGCGTGTCCGCACAGACCCTGAATTGCGCATGTATACGTTTTTTTACGGCGACACCGGCGACAAGCGTGCGTTTCCGATCGATTCTTTCTTCGATGTCTACACCGGCAAAATCCCGGCGGCCAAGTACCAAGACAAGATCGTTCTGATCGGCGCCACCGCGACCGGGCTCGGCATATCGCAAATTACGCCGATTTCGCCGCGCATGGCGCCCGTCGAAACGCTCGCGCACTCAGTGTCGAGCATCATGAAAGAAGATTTTTTCGTTGCGCCGGCGTGGGGCGTATGGGTAGAGAAACTCGTGTTTCTGCTTGTCGCTGCATACTTGATCGGGATACTGCCGCGGCTCAAAGCGGGAATGGGCGCAATTTGCACGGCCTCGTTGTTTGCTATTCTCCTCGCCGCCCATTTTGTTCTGATGGCAACCCAGCTTCTGTGGATTCAGTTGATGGCGGCGGCCACCTTGCTCGTCATTGGTCATCTCGCTTTGACCACCAAGCGTTTTCTGGTTACCGAGCGAAGCAAAGCCCGGTCGGATGTCGATCTGGCGCAAAGTCACCGTATGCTCGGTTTGGGCTATCAGGGACAGGGGCAGCTCGACACGGCGTTTGATTATTTCCGCAAGTTACCCGCTGACGATTCGGTGCTGGATCTTATCTACAATCTTGCACTCGATTACGAACGCAAGCGTCAATTCAACAAGGCCGAAAACGCATTCAAGTACATTGCGGAAAAGAACCCGGCTTTCAAAGACATTGCTGAGCGCGTTGGCCGCGCCAAGGCGATGTCTGAAACCGTCATCCTTGGCGGGACCGGCGGACACCCGGGTGGCACCGTTATACTGCCCGGGGGCGGCGTTGAAAAGCCGATGCTCGGTCGCTATCAGGTCGAAAAAGAGCTCGGCAAAGGCGCAATGGGCGTTGTATATCTCGGCAAAGATCCGAAGATCGGCCGCGTGGTCGCAATTAAAACCATGGCCCTGTCGCAGGAATTCGACGCGGATGAATTGCAGGATGTAAAAGACCGGTTCTTCCGTGAGGCCGAAACTGCCGGCCGCCTCAATCATCCGAATATCGTGACCATTTTTGACGCCGGCGAGGAACACGACCTGGCTTACATCGCGATGGAGTTTTTGAAGGGCAAGGATCTCGCGCCCTTCATCAAGCCTGACAATCTGCTGCCATTGCCTAAAGTCATGAGCATCGTGGCGCGGGTCGCAGAGGCGCTGTCGTACGCACATAACAATAACGTCGTGCATCGCGACATCAAGCCCGCCAACATTATGTACGAGCTTGAAAGCGATACGGTCAAGGTCACCGACTTCGGTATCGCGCGCATCACCGACTCATCGAAAACGAAGACGGGCATGGTGTTGGGCACGCCGAGCTATATGTCGCCCGAGCAGCTTTCGGGCAAAAAAATTCAGGGCAGTTCGGATTTATTTTCACTTGGCGTAACGCTCTACCAAATGAGTTCCGGCCATTTGCCGTTTAAGGGCGACTCGATGGCGCAACTTATGTTCAAGATAGCGAATGAGCCCCACGTGGATATTCTGAACCATGTGCCGACTTTGCCGCAGTGTTTGGTCAACATCGTTAACAAGTCGCTCGCCAAGCAGCCGGAAGATCGTTTCCAGACGGGCGAGGAGTTCTCCCAGGCACTCAGGGCCTGCATGGCCGAAGCGGGCGCAGATGCCGCGGTTAAATCCGACGTAGTCGACATCGGAATATAGCGAACATGATAGCCAATCTGGGGACTGCACTTGAAGTTGTGACCGCGACGGATCCGGGCATGGTGCGCTCGCATAACGAGGACAGCATAGGTACCGACGCTGAAATCGGCCTGGTCGTGCTCGCTGATGGCATGGGTGGGTACAACGCCGGCGAGGTTGCCAGCGGCATCACGGTCGCGATGCTGACCACCGAAATGAAGCAGGCGCTGGAAAGTAACGAACCGCACGCGATGGACCCCTCGGGTGAGACGATTGCCGAAAAGTTCGTGCGCGAAAATTCAGCCAAGGCGAATGCCGCTATCTATCAGACTGCTAAAAGCCAGCCGCAATATTCCGGCATGGGCACGACGCTCGTGGTTGCGTTGTTTTTTGACAATCGGATGACCGTCGGGCACATCGGCGATTCGCGCCTGTATCGGCTGCGATACGACGTTTTCGAGCAAGTTACGCGCGACCATTCGCTGCTGCAGGAACAGATTGAAAGCGGCATGATCACGAAGGAGCAGGCGCGCTTTTCCCAAAACAAGAATCTCGTTACGCGCGCGGTTGGCATCGACCCTGAGGTCGAAACGGAAATTCATACTTATACTGTCGAACGCGGCGACATCTACCTGTTGTGCTCGGATGGGTTGAGCGACATGGTCCAGGACGAAGACATTCATTCGACCTTAAGTACGTTGCAATCGAATCTGCCGCTCGCGGCAAAGCAGCTCGTGCAACTCGCGAATGACTGCGGCGGACGGGACAATATTTCGGTAATCCTGGTGCGGATACTCGAGGATTTTTCGGTGCCCACCGGATGGTTTGCCAAATTCAAGGCTTGGTTTAGATAATAAGGTACAGGGATACTGCCATGGCGAAGTTGATCATGAGTTTGGATAACGCGGTGATTCGGGATGTTCCACTCGATAAGGAGCGGTTCACCATTGGCCGCAAAGCGCACAACGACATCCAGATCGATAATCTGGCTGTCAGCGGCGAGCACGCTTTGATCGTAACTATCCTCAACGACTCCTTTCTCGAGGATCTGGGCAGCACGAACGGCACCCTCGTCAATGGCAACCCGGTCAAGAAACATATACTGCAGACCAACGACGTGATCGAAATCGGCAAGTACAAGCTGAAGTTCATGAGTGAGGCGCCGACCGGCGCAGCATCAGTGGCAGATTTCGAGAAAACCATGGTACTGCGCGCACCGATTGGCAAGATGAACCCGTCCGCCCCCGGCGGCGGTGGATTCGGCGACACCCAGGTAGGCGCGACGGTCACTCAGGCCACGACCCAGAGCCGGCCTCAGGCACCGATATCCCCGATCGCTAAGCAGCCTGAGAAACTGGCGGCGGTGCAGATTTTGACCGGGCCGTCTGCTGGCAAAGAGTTGGAACTGACGAAGAATTTAACGACTTTGGGAAAACCGGGCGTGCAAGTCGCGGTGATCACGCGCCGGCCGCATGGCTACTTCATAACGCATGTCGAAGGCGCGAACTACCCGGTGATCAACGGCAAGGCACTCGATGCCCAGGCGCATCAACTTAACGACCACGACATCATCGAGCTGGCCGGAGTGAAAATGGAGTTTTTTTTCAAGAATGGCTAGGGGCCAGCCCGGTCGGGCGCCGCCAGTATGAGTAAGCGATACGTACCCCTACCCATAACCGGCCCATGAGCCGGCAACTCGCGGGTATGAGCATCCAGGCAAATGTCGTGACGGAACCGATGGGCCGGCCAACCAAGCACCCCGTCCAGAGTGGAGATTCAGCACTTGGCGTAAATATTTTTGCAATACGACACGGCGCAGTTACTTGCCTGGCGAGTCTGTCGACGGCAAGGGAGGCGGGTTGAAAAAACATATCGTTCGAATCGGCCTCGGGCTGGTTCTGCTGCTGGTATTCCTTGGCCATGCAGCAAAACAATATCAATTACCGCTGGTCGAGCGGCTTGAGGCAGTCGTCTACGACACGCGACTCGCTCTTACGATGCCGCGAACGGTGGACCCGCGCATCGTGATTCTCGATATTGATGAAAAAAGTCTTGCTGAAAGGGAAAAGGGCGGCGAAGGCAGATGGCCATGGCCACGCGACCGCCTCGCCTTGCTGCTCGACAAGTTATTCGACCATTACAAGATTGCCATTGTTGGATTCGACATCGTTTTCGCCGAGCGCGACGAGAGTTCGGGATTGAAGGTGCTTCAGCAACTCGCGCAAAAAGAACTCAAAGACGTCGCCGGGTTTCAGACCACACTCAAACAGTTGCAGCCGCAGCTCGAATACGACGAGATATTCGCTTCGCGTATGCGCAACCGTCCGGTCGTCCTCGGCTATGCGTTTACGCGTTTTGAAGGTGAAAACGGCAAGAAGGGCGCACTACCTGCGGCAGTCCTGCCGGCCGGTACCTTTGCCGGCAAGAACATCGGCTTCGCCGCGTTCCCGGGGTATACGTCAAATCTGCTGGAACTGCAGAAAAGCGCGGCGAGCGCCGGGCACTTCAGTCTCGACCCGGATGCAGATGGCATCATTCGGCGAGTGCCGATGTTGGCGGAATTCGAAGGCGCTTATTACGAGCCGCTCTCGCTCGCGATGGTTCGTATGATCATCGGCGGCCAAAACATAATTCCGGGCTACCCATCGGATCGCATATGGTCGAAAAATTACTCGGGCCTGGAATGGCTTGAACTCGGTCCATTGCGTGTTCCGGTCGACGAACACGTCACTGCGCTCATTCCGTTTCGCGGCAAGCAACGCAGTTTCAAT
>JANXRI010000192.1 GCA_025353085.1 Betaproteobacteria bacterium | reverse complement strand
ATCCAGGTGGGTCGGCGGCATGTCGCAACACTCATGCGCCGTATGGGCATCGAGGCGCTGGCGCCGCAGCCCGGCACCAGCAAAGCGCAGCCGGGACACAAGATCTATCCGTATCTGCTGCGCAAGCTGGCGATTGTGCGCGCTAACCAGGTCTGGGCGCTGGACACGACCTACATCCCGATGGCCCGCGGCTTTGTTTACCTCACCGCTGTCGTGGACGTCGCCAGTCGCCGCGTGCTCGCGCACAAGGTGGCCATTACGCTGGAGGCGTGCCACGCCAGAGAAATCATCGAGCAGGCCTTTGCCCGCCACGGCACGCCTGAAATCGTCAATACCGATCAGGGCAGTCAGTTCACGGCCACTGACTTCACCGACGTGGTGCTGGCCAAGGGCTGCAAGCTGTCGATGGACGGGCGCGGCGCTTGGCGTGACAACGTCTTTGTCGAGCGCCTGTGGCGCAGCGTGAAGTACGAACGGGTCTACCTCAAGGCCTACGACAACGTGAGCGCGGCACGCGCCGATATCGCTGACTATCTTCAGTGGTACAACACGGACCGTGCGCATTCGAGCCTCGATGGAAGTGGCTCCGGAAATTTGAACAGCGCTATAAGTGGAAACTCCGGGCACAATGCTGGGCCGAAAGCGGCCTGGCGAGAAGGAGTTTTCAATGGTCAAAAAATCAGCACGGCGCACCCGCCGTACACATGATCACCGGTTCAGGCTTGGTTACTTGCATAATGTGCTCCGTTCGATCACGCGCATCCGCTTCTGATTGTCGTTAGCCGTTCTTTTGATTTAAGCCAGCTTTCGTTGAGCGCTGAAACAGGGAGGGGCCACTGCACGAGGGGAACTGAAAACAGGATCACCAATGCAGGCGGAGTGAGGCTGGCTAATTGCATATCATGCGGACTGCGTGATAATTAACGCAGCACGATGCAGAGGGTTGGGGACGAGGCGCGAACGCAACTCGCGGCGAATAAAATACCGCTGAAGTTTCCCAGGCGAGTGTGGCGATCGCAAACAGCCATTTCCTGTCCAAACGTGTCCCCTTCACGTTACGGCGGAAGCTATTATTTTTGACGACTGCTTCAGATTACGGGGACAGGTGAAAGCCTGATTGACGGCTTCTCCACTGATAGCCTCCCGATGCGACCATTAGAAACAACTTTTTTACGAAATGCAAATCTATCGAAACAAAAGATTTTAATCAGTGCGTTGCGAAACAAACTTTTATGGTAACTCCGCCACGAAAGCCCGATTTTTATTTTCAAAGTTTAGGCGCGGACTATTGGCAGCCGGCCGTTGGCCGACCAAGGCGCTCAAAAACTGTGCAAGAACCGCGTCACGGCGTTTGCAACAGCAGCCGGATATCGTGCAGCATTTTGGGGGCGCCCTGCCCGTAGCTCGCAAATAAACGCAGCCGCCCCGCCGGATCGTAAATGTAAGTTCCGGCGGAGTGGTCAACGCTGTAGCCGCCTGCTGTAGCCGGCTGCTTGTTCACAATCACTTTGAATTCCCTGGCGGTGCGCATCGTCGCCTCGAGGTCGCCATACAGTCCGAGAAATGCCGGATTGAATGCCGGCACATATTTTGAAAGTCCATCCGGCGTATCACGCTCGGGATCTACGGTGATGAACAGCACTTGCATGCGCTCGGCGTCCTTGCCGAGTTCTTTCGCGACTGTCGCCAGTTCGCTGAGCGTAACCGGGCACACGTCAGGACAGTGCGTATAACCGAAAAACACGACGACGACTTTGCCTTTAAAATCTGCCAACGCGCGCAACTTGCCGGTGTGATCGGTTAAATGGATGTCGCGGCCGAAGTCGGCGCCCGTGATATCGGTGAGTTGAAACGCGGGGCCTTGGGATGTGTTGCAGCCGGCGGTCAATGCCGCCAGCACGAAAATGAATCCCGCTGCGAGGCGCCGCATCGCGCGCTAAAACGGGAAATAGTGATCGAGCAGCAACGCCGCGAACAGCAGCGTCAAATACAGGATCGAAAAACGAAACGTGGTCTGCGCGAGACGATCGCTGTAGTCGCAGTATATTTTGATTGCATAGTAAAGAAATACGCCGCCCAGCACGATCGCGGCGGCGACGTAAATAAGCCCGCTCATATGGGTGGCATAGGGCAGCATCGTCACCGCGAAAAGCACCACGGTGTAAAACAGCACATGTAAGCGTGTGAATTTATCGCCATGCGTAACCGGTAGCATCGGCACACCGGCTTTCGCGTACTCGAGCTTGCGGTAGAGTGCGAGCGCCCAGAAGTGCGGCGGCGTCCATGCAAAAATTATCAAAAAAAGCAAGAGTGCCTGGAAAGGAACATCACCGGTCACCGCGGCCCAACCGAGCACCGGGGGCATTGCGCCGGAAGCTCCGCCAATCACGATATTTTGCGGCGTCATCGGCTTCAAAATTACCGTGTAGACGATCGCATAGCCGACGAACGTCGCCAGCGTCAGCCACATCGTCAATTCGTTCACCTTGAAATAGAGCAATGCAAGCCCGCTGCCGCCTACTGCGAGGGCAAACACCAGGGTCTGCAGTGGCGTCAGCTCGCCGCGCGGCAAAGGGCGGCCACGGGTGCGGGCCATCAACGCATCGATTTTCTGCTCGACCAGGCAGTTGATCGCAGCGGCCGCGCCCGCGACCAGCGCAATGCCGAGGGTCGCGGCGAGCGCGTTCGCGGCAAACCGCAAATCAAGCACGCCGAACGGCACAGCGAGAAACATCCCGATGACGGCGCAAAACACGATCAGCGAGACCACGCGCGGCTTGGTCAAGGCAAGGAATTGCGACATGCGCGACGAGGTGTGCTGCCAGGTTAAAGTGGTCATGCGGAACTCACGTTGGAGAAGCGCGGATTCGGGAAAGCGCGAAGTTTATCACTACCAACGTGACCAATAAAGCTGCGGCCACTGCGTTATGGGCAACGGCGACCGGCAGCGGCAAGGTGAGTAACACATTGGCCATGCCAAGACCGATTTGCAGCAGCAGCAATGCGGCCGATACAGCGCCTACAGTCTGGTAACCGGAGGTCCGCATCAATGCAATCGCCAATGCGCCGAGATACACGAACGTCACCAGCGCGCCCGCGCGGTGCGTCCAGTGGATTGCCGTAAGAGCGTCGAGCGACAACGGCACGCCCGCTGCAGTCATGCCGAGATCGCGCGCGACTTGAAAGCTGTGCTGAAAATCCATAGCCGGCCACCACGCGCCATGGCAGGTCGGAAAGTCACGGCATACGAGCGCAGCGTAATTGGTTGACACCCACCCGCCAAGCGCAATCTGGCCGACCAATATCAATAACCCGAGCGCTGCCCAAGGCCGCAGGTGCAGCGCGCCGGAATGGGCAGGAAGCCTTGCGCGTTGCCGCAGCGCGAGCCATGAGATCAGGGCGAGCGTCGCCATGCCGCCAAGCAAATGCAGGGTCACGATCACGGGCTTCAACAGCATTGTCACCGTCCACATGCCGAGCGTCGCCTGCACCGCGACGAGTGCAACGATGCCGGTTGGCAGCCATGGAGGCTGCCGCAGTTCGCGGCGCCGGCGCCACGCGCTAACCATAACGGCGAACAGCAATAGGCCGAGCGAGGCCGCAAGATAGCGATGAAACATTTCTTTCCAGGCTTTGTGGCCCTCGACCGGCCGCTGCGGGAACCCGTGCTCGGCGCGTGCAATTTCGTCCACGCTTTGCGGTACGCCGACGAAATGACCGTAGCACCCGGGCCAGTCGGGACAGCCCAGCCCGGCATCCTGTAAGCGCACGTATGCGCCGACCACCACCACCACAAAGGTCAGGAAAGCGGCGGCGAACACCATTTTTTTATACATCAGCCTATCCTCGACGTCTTCAGCAGCCGCGTGAGGTCTTTGATCATCCGGCCGGGCTCGGCGTCGCGCGCATAACGCAGCACGATGTTGCCAAGCGGGTCGATCACATAAATATAATCGTCAAGCGGGCGCTCAGCCGGCAAGCGTTTGAGCAACTCGCTCCCGCCGGCGCGCACCAGCCAGGTGCCAGCAAAATCGCTCGCTATTTTTTCTGCGACCACGGCTTCGTCGGTAATCAGCCACGCGCGCTCGAGGCGGGTCATTTCTTTGCCTTGCGTTAAACGCAATTGGCGCATGGTGAAGAGCTTGCGCCGACAGGCTTCGCCGCACTGGGCGGAATCTGCGGTTAGCAGAACCCACTTGCCGCGCAGCGCGCTCATTGCAAACGGCGCCCCATCGACGAGTCGCAGTTGTGCATCGGGCAGTGGGGGCGCGTTCAGCAACTCACCGTAGTTCGTATGGCCGGCGGGCGGGGTCAGATAGTACGCGACGTACGAGGCGACGACCGGCGCTACGCATAGAGCGACAATTAACCAGAAGCTCAAGCGGCGTTCAGCCGGCTTTTCGGACATTGGTCACCACATAAATAATCAGGATTGCGGCCGCCATCACAAACCACTGAAATGCGTACGCATAATGCTTATCGATGCCGAGGTCGGGCGGACTCCATTCGCGCACGAGTCCGTCAGCCGTCTCGTTTGACTGCTGGATCACGATGGGCTGCAGCGCGATCGGCACAGCCGTAGAATAGCGCTCGAGCGTGAGGTTTTGCCATACGTTGCCCTCCATCGTTGCGCTCGACAGCTCGAGATAGCGCTTACTCGGCACCGTCGCGAGGCCGGTGATGCGCAGCTTTTGTTCGGGCGTCGAAATTTGCGGCAAGGCGGTGCGCGAACCAGTGCCCGCAACCCACCCGCGATTGACGAGCACGTAGCGCTCGCTGTCAGTGATCTTGAGCGGCGTCACGACGAAATAACCGGCGGCGCCGCGGACGATGCGATTATCGATCAGCACCGAATAGCGCGGCTCGAAACGGCCACTCACTTCAACGCGATGCCACACGACATCGTCGGCGCTTACTTCCGAGCCCGTGATGCCGATGGGTGCATCATGATTCGCGACGGCCACGCGTTCCGCCAGCGCCGCCTTTTCATGGCCGCGGCCGAGCTGCCAGTTACCGAGCGCAAGTGTGGCAACGATGCCGAGAATAGCGGCGAGGGTCGGCCACCATGACGGCCGGAACTGATAGCGCGGCATGACTGGTCAGCGTCCGCGTGCTGGGCTACACTCGCCCGCTGCGAGGCAGCAATTGAAAATTTTCGTTTTAATCTTCATCGTCCTGATACTCGCGAGCCTGGGCTCGGCGTTGTATTTCCTGGTCAAGGATAAGGGTAATTCCACGCGCACCGCCAAGGCGCTCACCTGGCGCGTCGTTTTTTCCATCGCGCTCTTCACGATGTTGATGCTCGCCTACCATTTCGGCTTCATTAACACGAAGTTGTAGAAAAAAAACGCCGCACCATCGGTGCGGCGCCGATTCCCTTGGGCGGGAACCCCCTCCTTTTGTCCGTGTTCGCGGCCGGCGTTACAACCAGTAAACCAGAATAAACAGCAGCAGCCAGACGACGTCGACGAAGTGCCAGTACCAAGCAACGCCTTCAAAGCCGAAATGATGCTCTGCAGTGAAATGGCCCGCGATCGAGCGGCCCAAAATGACCATCAGCATCAGTGTGCCGACCGTCACGTGAAACCCGTGGAAGCCGGTCAGCATGAAAAAGGTCGAGCCGTACGCGCCGGTCGTCAGTTTCAGGTTGAGAGCCGTATACGCTTCGTGGTACTCGAATGCCTGCAGAAACAGGAATGTCATGCCCAGTGCGATAGTCAGCGCAAGGCCGATGATCAGTTGGGCGCGGTTATTCTTCAGCAGACCCCAGTGGGCGATCGTCACTGTCACGCCCGAAGTCAGCAGGATCAAGGTATTGATTGCCGGCACACCCCACGCCGCCATCGGCGTGAATCTTTCTGCGACACCCGGGCCGGCAGTCGGCCATTGCGCGATGAAGTCGGGCCACAGGATTTTGTGCTCGATGTCGCCAAGCCAGGGCACCGACAATACCCGCATGTAGAACAGGGCGCCGAAAAACGCCGCAAAAAACATGACTTCCGAAAATATAAACCCGCTCATGCCCCCGCGGAACGATGCATCGACCTGTTTGTTGTAACTGCCGCCTTCGCTCTCATGGGCGACCGAGCCGAACCAGCCGAACATCATATAGAACAGCGTGCACACGCCGAAGATCAGCAGGAACTTGCCCCAAGTCGCTTCGTTCATCCACAGCGCCGCGCCGAATGCCATGCTGAGCAGGGCCAATGAACCGAAGATCGGCCACCGCGACGGGTCCGGAATAAAATAACGCGCTGATTGGTTCATCATGATGCTGTCTCCCTCGTAACTTTAGATTTCAATTTCCACGTCAGCTGATGATGAAATGCACCAGCGTGACGAGACTCAATACCAGAACGATTGCGCCGATGATGCCAGCGATGATGACCTGCGCGGGCTTGAGCGACACCGCATCTTTTTCGTACTCGGCGCGCCGGCGAATGCCGAGAAACGACCAGAACACCGCCTTGATCACCTGGAGTGGCGATGCGTTCGATTTTTGCTCGGCGGCCATAGGCATCCATCAACCGGCTTTCTTGGCCGTGCCTTCGATTTCAAAGAATGCGTACGACAGGGTAATGGTGTTCACCTCGTCGGGCAAACCGTGATCGAGGACAAACACCACCGGCATCTGTCGCGTTTCGCCGGGCTGCAAAGTTTGTTGGGTAAAGCAAAAGCATTCGAGCTTCTTGAAGTAGCGCACAGCGAGCTGCGGGCCATAGCTTGGAATCGCCTGGCCTGTGACGGCGCGATCGGACGTATTACGAATTTCATACATCACGGTCGTCAACTCGCCGGGATGCACGCGCACGTTGGACTGCAACGGGCGAAAGCTCCACGGCAGCTTGCCGCTAATGTTGGAATCGAACTCGATCGTCACGAGGTGCGCCGTATCGACCTGGGTATTGCCGACCGCATCGGCCTTGAGCACGTTGTTTACGCCCGTGACTTCGCAAATTTTTTGATAGAACGGGATCAGCGCAAAACCGAAACCGAACATGGCAATCGCGACGATGGACAGCTTGCGCATCGTCAGCAGATTCGACTGTGCCTGGTTGCTCACCATGGCCAATGCCGCGCGATGACGGCTGCGAAAAATGCAGCCGCGATGGCGGCCATGACCAACGCGGTCCTGACTTTGCCCGGCTGCTCCCGCGGCGCCATCGCCAGACTCATTTATTTGACGACCGGCGGCGTTTCAAAACTGTGGTACGGCGGCGGCGAGCTCAACGTCCACTCGAGCGTATCGGCGCCCTCCCACGGTTTATCCGGCGCCTTTACGCCGCCGCCTCTGGCGCACTTAACTACACCCAGTACGAATAGCAGCTGCGACAAACCAAAGCCGAACGCGCCGATCGAAGCGATCATGTTGAAGTCGGCGAATTGCATCGCGTAATCGGGAATCCGGCGTGGCATGCCCGCAAGCCCGAGGAAATGCATCGGAAAAAACGTCACATTGAAAAACACGAGCGACAGCCAGAAATGCCATTTGCCGAGCGTTTCATCGTACATGTGGCCGGTCCATTTTGGCAGCCAGAAGTAAGTGCCCGCGAAAATCGCGAACAGCGAACCGGCGACCAGCACATAGTGGAAATGCGCGACGACGTAATACGTGTCCTGCAACTGAATGTCGACCGGCGTGATCGCGAGAATGAGACCCGTGAATCCGCCCATCGAGAATACCAAGATAAAGCCGACCGCGAACAGCATCGGCGTCTCGAACGTCATCGAGCCCTTCCACATCGTCGCAATCCAGTTGAACACCTTAACGCCGGTCGGCACCGCGATCAGCATGGTGGAGAACATGAAGAAGAGCTGGCCGGCCGCCGGCATGCCGGTCGTGAACATATGGTGCGCCCACACGATAAACGACAGAATTGCGATGGACGAGGTCGCGTAAACCATCGACGCATAGCCGAACAGCGGTTTACGCGCGAACGCAGGAATCACCTGCGACACGATGCCGAATGCCGGCAAAATCATGATGTATACCTCGGGGTGACCGAAGAACCAGAAGATATGCTGGAACATTACCGGGTCGCCCCCGCCCGCTGCGTTAAAGAAGTTGGTGCCGAAATGGCGGTCGGTCAGGACCATCGTTATGGCACCGGCCAGGACCGGCATTACCGCGATCAACAGGTAAGCGGTGATCAGCCAGGTCCAGACGAACAGCGGCATTTTCATGAGCGTCATGCCGGGCGCGCGCATATTGAGTATCGTGGTGACGATATTGATTGAGCCCATGATCGACGAGGCGCCCATGATGTGCAGCGCAAAGATGCCGAGGTCCATGCCCGGTCCCATCTGCGTCGACAAAGGCGCATAAATGGTCCATCCCGCAGCAGGCGCGCCGCCGGGCACGAAAAAAGACGTGATGAGCAGAAGAGCCGCCGGCGGCAGGAGCCAGAAACTCCAGTTGTTCATGCGCGCGAACGCCATGTCGGGGGCGCCGATCATCATCGGAATCTGCCAGTTCGCGAAACCCACGAACGCGGGCATGATCGCGCCGAACACCATGATGAGGCCGTGCATGGTGGTGAGCTCGTTAAAGAAGTCGGGGCGCCAGAACTGCAAACCCGGCTGGAACAATTCAGCGCGGATGCCGAACGCGAGAATGCCGCCGATGAAGAACATGGTCAGGCTGAAAATCAGGTACAGCGTGCCGATGTCTTTATGGTTGGTCGTCTGAACCCACCGCATGATGCCCGACGGGTGGTGCGCGTGCGCGTCGTGGCCATGGGCGTGAGCGGCGTGATCGTGTGCTGCTTGCATGAGGGTCTCTCCTAAAGCCTATTTGCGTAGTTTCTTGACGTCGGCGGGCGACACCATGTCGCCGGTCTTGTTGCTCCACGAGTTGCGCTCATAAGTGACTACCGCCGCGAGTTCAACATCCGATAACTGTTTGAATGACGCCATTGCGGTGCCCGGCTTGCCGTTAAACACGAGGTTCAGATGAGCGTCGATCGGTCCCGTTGCGATTTTCGAGCCCGCCAATGCAGGAAACGCGGGCGGCTGGCCCATGCCGGTCGGCTGATGGCAGACCTGACAGTTAGCGGCGTAAACCTTCTCGCCGCGCGACTTCAATTCATCGATCGTGTAGGTTTTGTTCGGGTCGTCCGCCTGGGCGGCCATTTTTTTCTTCTGCTCGGCAACCCATTGCGTATATTTTTCGGGTTCGACCGCTTCGACCACGATCGGCATAAAACCATGCTCCTTGCCGCACAGCTCGGCGCACTGGCCGCGGTAGGTGCCCGCTTTGTCGATTTTAAACCAGCTGTCGCGCACGAACCCGGGAATTGCGTCCTGCTTGACGCCCAGAGCCGGCACCCACCATGCGTGGATCACATCGTTCGCGGTCAAAATGATGCGG
>JANXRI010000139.1 GCA_025353085.1 Betaproteobacteria bacterium | reverse complement strand
ACGCCGTCCGGTGCATCGACGAACGCGATGCACGTCGATGGATTGATGTCGGTCGGCTCCATGCTGAATTTCACGCCCTTGGTGCGCAGGCCCGCGCAGAACGCGTCGAAATCGCCTTTGACCTGGAAGCCGAAATGATCGGCGCCCCATTCGAGACTCGGCTTGTCCTTCGCGAGTTCGCCGGGCCGCTGGCCGCGCACGATGATAAATGCCTCGCCGAACGACACGTAAATTTGCGGCGCGTCATGCACGGTCGCGCTCTTCGTGATCGTGCCGCCGAGTTTGTCGGCGTACCAGTTCGCCGCGGCCTGCGGTTCTTTGCTGATGACATGGACGTGATCGAAGCTGAGGCTGGGCATAAGAAAACTTTCTGTTGGTCCAAGTAATTTAAACGGATCGCCGTTGCTTAATCGATGTGCGCGCCGGTGGCCTTGATAACTTTGGTCCACTTCGCGTTCTCGTCCCTGATGAACTGCGTAAACTGCTGCGGCGTGGTGCCGTAAAGCTCCAAGCCCATGCCTCGCATGCGCGACTCGAACTCCTGATTTTTGAGTGCCTTGACGAGTTCGGAATTAAGACGCGTAATGATTTCCACCGGCGTGCCGGCCGGCGCAACGAGTCCCTGCCATGTCAGCACTTCGTAACCCGGCAATACATCGGCGATCGGCGGCAGTTCAGGCAGCGCCGAAATTCGCTTGAGCGTCGAGGTGGCAAGCCCGCGCAGCTTGCCGGCCTTCACGAACGGCATGGGCTCCGGCATGGGATTCAACATGAAGTGCAGCCGCCCGCTGATAAGGTCAAGCACGCCTGGACCGGAGCCCTTGTAGGGCACGTGCGACGCCTTGATGCCTGCCATCATATTGAACAATTCACTGGCAAGATGCATCGACGAGCCATTGCCGGCCGACGGGTAATCAAGTTCGCCCGAGCGCTTCTTCGCCAACGCGATCAACTCCTGCGTATTCTTGACCGGCAGCGAAGGGTGCACACACAAAATCAGCGGCGCGGCGGTCAACATCGATATCGGCGCGAAATCCTTCTGCGGGTCCCAGCTTAATTTGGTGTAAAGGCTCTGATTGGTCGCCAGAAAAAACGTCGCCATCAGCAGGGTGTATCCGTCGGCCGGGCTGCGCGCCGCCAGTTCCGCGGCGATGTTGCCGCCGGCACCGACGCGCGGATCAACCGTCACCTGCTGCCCGAGAGACTCGGTGAGCTTGGCCGCGAAAGCGCGCGCGACGACGTCGCTCGCCCCGCCCGGCGCATAGGCGTTGATCATACGGATTGGCCTGGCGGGCCAGGTCTGAGCATTAACAGTGAGACTAAAGCCGCCGACGAAAGTGACTGCGGTCAGAAGTGCAATGCGACGCATTGGGGTTTCCTCGGTTCGAACTATTCGTCGCATGACGGCGCAGTGTAGGGCTTTTTTGTGCTGCTTTCCAGCGTGACGGCGGGCCCGGCCGCGCGCCGCGATCAGTCGAGAAAGACCGCGTAATGCTCAAGTGCGATGCGCGGCGGCCGGAACGTGTTCACGATTGCTTCTGGGTCCGCATAACCCATCGCCATACCGCAAATCACGATCCAGTCGCGCGTGATGTTCAACTCGCGCCGCACGACGTCGGGAAAGCTCGCGATTGCCGCTTCAGCACAGGTATGCAATCCTCGCGCACGCGCAGCGAGCATGATGGTCTGCAGGAACATACCGTAGTCGAGCCAGCTGCCGCGCTCGAGTTTGCGGTCGATAGTGAACACGAGCCCGGCGGGCGCGCCAAAAAAGTTGTAGTTCATCGCGCGATACGCTTTTGATTTCGCGTGATCGCCGCGGCCGATGCCAAGCGTGCCGTATAAACCCCAACCGCATTGGCGGCGGCGCGCGAGATACGGTTCTTCGATCGGATCGGTGTAGTAGTCGTAATCCCGCTTATGGCCCGGCTCATCGGTAAGAAACGCTTCCTGCATCGCCGTACCGAGCCGCTTAAGTGTCGCGCCGGTGAGGACATGCACGCGCCACGGCTGGATATTTGAGCCGCTCGGCGCCTGTGCGCCCAGCGCAACGATCTCGCGCAGCATCTCGGCCGAAACAACGTCGGGTTTATAAGCGCGCACCGAGCGGCGGGTGCGCGCCGCTGCAAATACATCGGGCGCGGCGCCATGGGTATCGTCCGCCATGCGAGTCTCCGAAAAAAAATAACGCGACCCAAAACGGGTCGCGTAAGTTTGCCGGACGATTATAGACCGCTGCGCGTTGCACGCGGCGAGCTGTCTCTCGCGACTAATCGCGATTACGCTGACCGTTGCCGTTGCCGCGCCCGTTTGCAGTGGGCTGCGCAGCGGGAGGCGTGCCCGGCGCAGCAGCGACGGTGTTGTCAGCAGGCGCCGGTTGGCCGCGTTCATGCTGACGCGCGTCTCGACGAGCCGCAGCTTCAGGCGCGCGTCCTGCATTTGCGCGCGGATCGACGGTCGGTTTCGTTGTGACGACCACGGGCGCAGGCGCCGGTACTGGCGTTGGCGCGACGCGCACTGGCGGCTGCTTTGCCACCGCTGGTGCAGCGGGCGCTGCTACGGGTGCACGCGCGGCTATGGGTGGTGCAGGTGCGGCAGGAGTCGGTTGGACGATCGCGCGGTCCGCCGGACGGCTAGCCGATTCCATGCGGCCGTCGTGACGTTGGCCACGCTCACCGCGTCCATCCCGTGCTTCATTTCGATTCCATTCAGTACCTGTCCCGCGTGTCGGCTCGGCACGAGTTACCGTTGGCGCAGGGACAGCAGGTGCCGGCACTGTTCCAAGCGACTGGGTCGGCGCGCCGCGAATTTGCGGTTGCACCGACGGTGAAGAGGCAGGTGCGGGCGGAGACGCTATTGCGCTGCGGTTACGAATTGCTCCAGTCTCGCGTTCATGAGTCGCGCGCCATTCGGGCACCGCGTCAACGCGTGGATCAGGCTGAGCGGAGACCGCGGTACGCCGCGGCACGTCGCGGCGACGCGCAGCATCGTGCTGCCAAACCGGCGGCGCGCCTGCCACGACAGTGCGCGGCATCTCACGCTCAGTGAACTGCGAGCGGTAGTAGTAGTTGTTCGTGTTCACGATGTTGATGCGGCGCTGTTGCCAATCCGGCGCGCCGTAGAAGAAGCCGCGGCTGACGGCAATCGGCGGGCCCCAGGCATAGCCTCGATATCCCGTGCTCGTGTAATAGCCGGGCCACGGCTGCCAGTAGACCGGCTGATGCGTGGGCCACCACCACGTTCCATATACGACGACCGGATTGTAGTACGGCAGATAGACGACTTGCGGATTCGCAAACTCGACCACGTAGCTCGAATCCCGCACGACGACGCGGAATTGATCGGATGAACGAAGATTGCCGGCGACATCCGCTTTGCGCCGCAAATATTGAACCGTGTCCATGACCTGCGCCTGCTGATCAAGAAATGCCTCGCCAAGATCCTGCGTCCAATTAAACTTCTCATCCATCATGCCAAGAATTTGCGGAAACGCGACGAGCGATTTGACGCTCGGGTCCCAGTCGTAGCGCTCGACAGCGCGCACGGCACGGTCGCCGTTCAAATCGGAATTCCGGCGTGACCATTGCGCGGCCTCGGTGACATCGCGCGGATAAGTGGCCGCCATCAGAATCTGCGACAGCAGAGCGTCGGGGTACAGCGCGACGGGCGCCAGGATTTGATCGATCTCCTGCTGCGTGAACGCGGGGGCGCGCTGCGAGTCTTGCTGCGCATGCACAACCGTCGCACAAAATAGCAATGCAAGTAACGAAATCAGAAAACGCCCCGTACGTGTAAACATGCTGCTCTCCTCTGCCATCAACCGGGCGCCTCGCGCGCCGCGCAACCGCGCAGTCAGTGCAGGCGCCCGGGTCAGACCCATAAACGCAACCTTGCGAGTCGCCGTCACGTGTTACCAGCGGCGACGGTCATCGTGCCGGTCTTCGCGATCCCAACGCCGATCCCAGCGCCGATCCCAATGATCGTGATAGTAAATCGGACGCGGCGCCGGCGCATAGTACGCGGCAGGCGGATAGTAGGCAGGCGCATAGTAAACAGGCGGATAGTAGTAAGTCGGTTGCCGCGTTACATAAGTCGAATATCCGGGCCAACCGATATTCACGTCCACGTTAACCGCCGCAGCGGCGACGAGTGGCGCGCTTGATGCTCCAAGCAACACGCCGGCGAGAAAAATCTTGCTGACTTTATTCATGATCTGTCTCCTTCGTAAAATTTCGGGTCACGTCCGGTGCAATCCCCAACTCATCAAACATCCATGGCATTGCGGCTTCGTTCGTTTGCCCGTATGCATATGATCGAGTTGACCGCCCGAAAATTCCATCGACAAAAGGTAACAGTGTGTTGCTGCATTCACCGTGTAACAAATCGTTACAAAGTGGCGCCGGGCAAGATGTTCCCGCCCCCGTTTGTAAGCGACTGTAAGCGGTGGTAATTCAATGTAAAACCGCGGGAAGCGAAGCGGCAATGCCATTACTGTTGCTCCACAGGTGATGGCATGTGCCGCACCGTTGATCGAAGGAGACACAAATGATCCGAAAAAATTTGCTGGGGCTGGCGGTCGGTGCGGCACTTGCGGTGGCAATCCCTGCCGTTCAGGCGCAGAGCTTCGACACCCGTGAAATTCGCAATGACCACCGCGAAATCATGGGCGATCGCGCAGAAATCACGCACGACAATCGCGAGATCGCAGGTGATCACCGCGAACTCTCGAACGATTATCGCGAACGGTCGCAGGATATGCGCGAGTTGCGCTCGGCGGAAAGAAGGGGCGATGTAACCCGCGTTGCGCAAGAGCGCGCCGAGTTGAGGCACGACAATGCGGACATCCGGCGCGATCGCCAGGAGTTAAATCGCGACGTCGGAGAACGCAATCGCGACGTGCGCGACCTGCGGCACGATCAGCGCGATATCCATGCGGATCGCAGCGACCGTCGCAATGACTACCGTGAAGCGCGCAATGACCGTCAGGATTTCCGTGGTGACCGCGGCGACCGTCGCAGCGATTACCGTGACCAGCGGAACTTCGGCAATCACCAAAACTTCGGTGATCGCGGCAATCAACAAAATTTTGCTGACCGCGGCAATCGTCAGAACTTCGCCGATCGCGGCAACTGGCAGTCTAACCGTGGTGCCTTTGGCGGTACTCAGCAGGCCGGCACGCAACCGCCGCAACAAAGCTCGACGTGGAATCGTGGCAGTGCGGGTACGCAGCATCCCACAACGACTACGACCACGACGACGCCGAGTGCGCCGCGTACTTTCCCGACCACGCAAACCAACCGGATCGCGCAAAACACTCACTACGCAATGGCAGCGAGACCTGCTGGCTTTGCCGGTTCAGCCGGTCGTGGTGGACGCCGCTAAGTTACCCCCCCCCCTCTGCTTAGCAGCGTTCTGCCGCCCCCGGGTTTCGGCCCGGGGGATTTTTTTTGGCCACCCCCATCCCAGCCTTCCCCCGCTCTCGCAGGGGAAGGCGCGTTCGGGCATTGAAGTTCCTTCCCCGCAATGCGGGTGAAGGTCCGGATGGAGCGCTTCTAAGTCGTGAAGGTCCCTTCCCTTGCGATTAGCGGGGGAAGGTTAGGATGGCGGCGCTGTTAATTCCGAGACGCTTGCTAGCGGGTTGAAATCCCCGCCAGAAAGCGATCGACGATCGCCATAAATTCCGCCGGCTGTTCGTCGCTCGGATAATGGCCGAGACCCGGCAGGGTGATGATCTGCGCTTGCGGCAGCGCCGTCATGATCTCGCGCTGCGTTGCAACCGGCACTATCGTGCTCGCGCCCCCGAGAATGTAAATGATGGGCGATCTGATGCGGCGTACCGTCGCCCACAACTCAGTCGGCACGAATCCATTAAGTATGGCGGGATCGCGCTTCCATACAATGCGGCCGTCCGCGCGTTGTATGGCGCCATGCTGCACGAGCGCCTTGAGCACCGGCTCGGACGTGCGCGGGTTTTCTTTCTTCACCTGCGCATAAAATTCATCGACCGTCGCCCAGCCATCCGCTTCTTTACTCATGCGGTCCGCGCGGCGATTCGAAACTTCACGCGGACGCTCAGGGCCGACGTCCTCGACGATCACCGCCGTTACGAGTTCGGGATGCTGCCCGGCTATCATCTGCGCGACGCGTCCGCCGGTCGAGTTGCCCCATAGCACGATATTGCGCAACTGCAATTGCGCGATCAGCGCCGCGATATCGTTGACATAATCTTCGACGACGTACGCGCCCTGTGGATCCCACGCCGAATCGCCGTGGCCTCGCAGGTCGACGGCGATCACGCGATAGTTCGCCGTAAAATGCGGCGCGAGATGGTCAAAGGTGTGCGCGACGCGCGCAATGCCGTGCAGC
>JANXRI010000126.1 GCA_025353085.1 Betaproteobacteria bacterium | reverse complement strand
CCTTAACGTCGTCGCCGATCTGTCGCATACGATTACCGTGCTGGCGCGTGGCGCCATACTTGCGGAGGGGCCATATGCGGAAGTTTCAAAAAACGCCAGGGTTCTCGAGGCGTACGTCGGCTCGCCTGACACGGCGGCTGCGTAGTGGGCACAGTGGACGCATTGGACACATCCCGGCATGCTGAACTGTTGCGCGTCGCCAATCTGCATGCCTTCTACGGCGAATCGCATATCCTGCACGGCATCGACTTCGTCGTGAACCGCGGGGAAGTCGTGACGCTGCTGGGTCGCAACGGCGCGGGCCGCACGACCACACTGCGGGCAATCCTCGGACTCACCGGCACGCGCGCGGGTTCGATTCTGATCAACGGCCGCGAAACCATCGGTATGGCGACGCATGAAATCGCGCATCTCGGTGTCGGCTATTGCCCCGAGGAGCGCGGCATATTCGCGAGCCTGTCGGCTGAGGAAAACCTGTTGTTGCCGCCGGCGGTCGCGAGCGGCGGCATGAGCGTCGATGAAATCTACACGATGTTTCCGAATTTGCGCGAGCGGCGCTCGAGCCCCGGCATGCGCTTGTCAGGCGGCGAACAGCAGATGCTGGCGATCGCGCGCATCCTGCGCACGGGCGCAAAACTGTTGTTGCTCGACGAAATCAGCGAAGGGCTCGCGCCGGTGATCGTGCAGACGCTCGGCCGCGTCATTCGCACCCTGAAGGAGCGTGGCTATACGATCGTCATCGTCGAGCAGAACTTTCGGTTCGCAGCACCCTTGGCCGACCGTCACTATGTGATCGAGCACGGCCGCATAGTCGAAGCGGTTACAATGGCCGAACTCGATAAAAAGATGCACAAATTGCACGTTTTACTTGGAATTTAATTTCACAGGGAGGATGAAATGAAACGCAAATTGATTGCAGTCCTGGTTGGCGCCGCACTCGCTTCTGCGCCGCTCGCGCCGGCGTTTGCGCAAGCGGGCAAAGCCGCCGCCGGCGCACCCAAGCTCACTGACGGCGTCGTTCGAATCGGCGTGCTGACCGACATGTCCGGCCTCTATTCAGATTTGGGCGGCGCCGGCTCAGTGCTCGCCGCCAAAATGGCAATCGACGATTTCAAGGCGGCTGAAAAGGGCAAGGCGTTCCCGATTGATCTCGTGTCGGCCGACCACCAGAATAAAGCCGACGTCGGTGCACAAAAGGCGCGGGAATGGTATGACACCCAGGGTGTCGATATGGTGACTGACGTGCTGAATTCAGCAGTGGCCCTGGCGGTCGCCAAACTGACCGCCGAGAAAAAACGCATTCTCATCGACACCGGCGCAGCGAGCACGCGGCTCACCAACGAAGACTGCTCGCCGTACACGGTGCACTATGTTTATGACACTTATTCGCTCGCGAACGGCACCGGCAACGCGATTGTTAAAGGCGGCGGCAAAACCTGGTTTTTCCTGACTGCCGATTATGCGTTTGGCCATTCGCTCGAAAGCGACACGTCGAACGTCGTCAAGGCCTCGGGCGGACAGGTGCTTGGCGCAGTCCGCCATCCGCTCAACGCATCGGACTTCTCGTCGTTCCTGCTGCAGGCGCAAGCGTCGAAGGCGCAAGTTGTGGGTCTCGCCAATGCGGGCGGCGACACGATCAACGCGATCAAAGCGGCCAACGAATTTGGTTTGACCAAAACGCAAAGTCTCGCGGGCTTGCTGGTATTCATCACTGACATTCACAGTCTCGGCCTGCAAATCGCGCAGGGCATGATGCTCACCGACGGCTGGTATTGGGACCAGAATGACGAGTCGCGCAAGTTCGGCAAGCGTTACTTCGAGCAGCTCAAAAAAATGCCGAGCATGAATCAGGCGGGAGTTTATTCGGCGGTCACTACCTATTTGAAAGCGGTGCAGGCGGCCGGGACCGATAACTCCGACGCGGTTATGGCGCAAATGAAGAAGATGAAGATCAACGACATGTTCACCAGGAACGGTTACATCCGCGCTGATGGCCGCATGGTGCACGACATGTATTTGATGCAGGTTAAAAAGCCGGCCGATTCCAAATACCCGTGGGATTATTTTACGGTCAAAGCGACGATTCCGGCGGAGGAGGCTTTTCTGCCTCTCGCGAAATCGCAGTGCGCGCTGGTCAAGAAGTAATGTCCTGACGCCGCGCGCCGGATAAAGGCGCGCGGATTCGGCCTTACGCGTATGGCAATTTTCGGCGTACCGTTGCAGGCGATGTTCGGGCAGTTGCTGCTCGGCCTAGTCAATGGTTCGTTTTACGCAATGTTGTCGCTGGGCCTCGCCGTCATCTTCGGCCTGCTCAATATCATCAATTTCACGCATGGCGCGGTTTACATGATGGGCGCGTATGCCGCGTACATCCTGATGACCGTATTGGGCATTGGCTACTGGCCCGCGCTCGTGCTCGCGCCGCTCGCAGTCGGTATTTTCGGCATGGTGATCGAGCGCACGATGCTGCGCTGGCTTTACAAGCTCGACCACTTGTATGGGTTTCTGCTGACGTTCGGCCTGACCCTGGTGCTCGAAGGATTGTTCCGCTCCGTATACGGCGTGTCGGGGCAACCCTATCCGGTGCCCGATCTCTTGCGCGGCGCGACGGACGTCGGTTTCATGACGCTGCCCAATTACCGCGCGTGGATCGTCGTCGCGTCGCTCTCGGTCTGTCTGATAACGTGGTACGTGATCGAGCGCACCAAGCTCGGCGCTTACTTGCGTGCCGGCACTGAAAATCCCCAGCTCGTGCAGGCGTTCGGCATCAATGTGCCGTTGATGGTGACGCTGACCTATGGTTTTGGCGTGGCGCTTGCGGCCTTTGCCGGCGTGCTCGCAGCGCCCGTGATCCAGGTCAACCCGCTGATGGGCTCGAATCTGATCATCGTGGTATTTGCGGTCGTCGTCATCGGCGGCATGGGTTCGATTCTCGGTTCGATCCTGACCGGCCTCGGCCTCGGCATCGTCGAAGGGCTGACCAAGGTCTATTACCCCGAAGCGTCGTCGACCGTGGTGTTCGTCATCATGGCGATCGTGTTGATGGTGCGGCCGGCCGGTTTATTCGGGCGCGAAAAATGAGCCGCGCCGCGCTTGGTTATACAGTACTCATCATTTGCGGCCTCATCGCGCCGTTCGTGCTGTATCCCATTTTCCTGATGCAGGCGTTGTGCTTTGCGTTGTTCGCATGTGCGTTCAACCTGCTCATCGGTTATACCGGACTGCTGTCGTTCGGCCACGCTGCTTTCCTCGGCATGGCCGGCTATATGATGGGACTTGCCGTCAAGCAGTGGGGCCTGCCGCCTGAACTCGGACTGTTGGTCGGCACGGGGACCGCGGCTTTGCTCGGTTACCTGATCGGCAGCCTCGCGATTCGCCGCCAGGGGATTTACTTTGCGATGATCACTCTGGCCCTCGCGCAGATGCTGTATTTTTTCTGCCTGCAAGCGAAATTCACCGGCGGCGAAGACGGGTTGCAAGGCGTGCCGCGCGGCCATCTGTTCGGATTCATCAGCCTTGAAGACGACCGCGCGATGTATTACGTGGTGTTCGCAATATTCGCGCTCGGCTTTTGGGTCATTCACCGCACGATTCATTCGCCATTCGGCCAGGTGCTGACCGCGATCCGCGAAAACGAGCCGCGTGCGTTGTCGCTCGGTTATGACGTCGACAAATACAAGTTGCTCGCGTTCGTCATTTCGGCGGGATTGTCAGGACTCGCGGGCTCGACCAAAACGCTGGTACTCGGATTCGAGACGCTGACCGACGTGCACTGGCATATGTCGGGCGAAGTCGTGTTGATGACGCTGCTCGGCGGCATGGGCACCGTGCTCGGCCCGGTGGTCGGTGCGTTCATCGTTAAAACGCTCGAAAACCGCATCGGCGAATTCGGCCAGATGCTCGCGACGTATACCGGTTTGGAGTGGTTCAGGACGATCGGCGACTCGGTGACCATTGTCACCGGGCTCATATTCGTGATTTGCGTGCTCGCGTTCCGGCGCGGCATCGTCGGCGAGGCCATGGCGTTGCTGCGTAAAGCGCGGGCTTAGCCGAATGGCACGCGGCATCGCCTCGTAATGGTCTGTGGTGAAAGTGTCTGAAGACCATCCCCACACGCGCGGTGTAGCTGCGTTCGTCGCAGAACTCGAATTCGATGCGATTCCCGCGGAGGTTCGGCACCGCGTCAAGCTGCTGATGCTCGACGCGTTCGGTTGCGGACTGTATGGCGCAGGTCTCGAATGGAGCCGCATCCTGCAGCGCAGTTTGAGCCAGCTCGACACGACACGCGCGTGCGCGGTGTGGGGCACCGCGCAAAAATTGTCAGCGCCGCATGCTGCACTCGTGAACGGCAGCCAGGTGCAGGGCTTCGAGCTCGACGACGTGCACAAAGTCGGGGTGCTGCACACTGGTTGTCTCGTGCTGCCGCCGCTCGTATCGATCGCCGAGACGCGGCCGGGCATGAGCGGCCGCGAGTTTCTGACGGCAGCGGTCGCCGGCTACGAAATCGGTCCGCGCGTCGGCATCTGCATGGGGCCCGAGCATATTGCGCAGGGCTGGCATTCGGGCGCGACGGTCGGCGTATATGCGTCGGGCGCGGCCGCGGCGCGCGGCCTCCAGCTCGACACCGGGAAAACCGTGCATGCGCTCGGCATCGCGGGCACGCAGTCGAGCGGCCTGATGGCCGCGCAGTTCGGCTCAATGGTCAAGCGCCTGCACGCGGGCCGTGCCGCGCAGAGCGGTTTGTACGGGGCTCAGCTCGCGGATGCCGGATTCACCGGCATCCTCAACGTGTTCGAAAGCGAGTATGGCGGTTTTTGCACTACGTTCTCTCGCTCGTCCGATCGCTTCAGGCTCGCTGAATTGACTGCTGGCTTCGGCAGCGTGTGGCAGACGATGAATGTCGCATTGAAATTCTATTCGTGCGTCGGCAGCAATCACTCGACGCTAGACGCAATTCAGGAGTTGCAGCTTGCCAATTCCTTCGTTGCGAACGACGTCGATAAAATCGTCGTTCACTGCTCGCAAGTCACGCTCGACCATGTGGGATGGAAATACGTGCCGCAGGGCTTCACGGCGGCGCAACTCAATTTGTCTTATTGCGTTGCCACGCTGTTGCTGGACGGCGAAGTGTTTGTCGATCAATTCACCGAGGCCAGGCTGACCGACGCGGCGCGCATGGCGCTCGCGGCCAAAGTCAGCGTGCTGCACGATCCCGCGATCACTGCGAAGGGCCCGAAGTTCCGGCAAATGGTACGCGTCGCGATAGTCCTCAAAGACGGCAGGCGGCTCGAGCGCACTCGCGAGGTTTCGCGCGCGAAGGAAAGTTTCGCGGTGGAATCCGCGGTGATAAACAAATTCGAAACGCTCGCGGCGCAGGTGCTGCCGGCGGCGCGCGTCAGGGAATTGCGCGATACGGTACTCGAACTCGATAAGCTCGGTGACGCGTCGCACCTGGCCCGGCTGCTCGCTGCATGACCAGCGCGCGCCGTGCTTGGCGGACGATTTGCGCGGCATCGTTAATAGTCGCCGGCAATGCGTGCGTACTCGCGCAAAATTATCCGGCGCGGCCGTTACGCCTGATCGTGCCGCAACCGCCCGGCGGCGGCAACGACACCATCGCGCGCCTGATCAGCCAGCGTCTTGCCGGCACGCTGAAGCAGCAGATCGTTATCGATAACCGCGCCGGCGCGGGCGGCCTCATAGGCGCCGAACTCGCCGCCAAAGCCGCGCCCGACGGATACACATTGCTGCTTGGCAATGTCGCCACGCTCGCCGTGATTCCGCATTTGCAAAAACAATTATCGTACGACCCGTTGCGCGACTTCGCGCCGATCAGCCTGATCGCTTCCGCACCGTTACTCGTCGTCGTCCATCCGTCGGTACCGGTCACATCCGTCCGCGAACTCATCGCGCTCGCGAAAGCACGGCCCGGCCAGCTCAATTATGCGTCGAACGGCGTCGGCAGCACGACCCATCTCGCGACCGAAATGTTCAAGTCGATGACGGCGACGAATTTCGTGCATGTTCCTTATAAGGGACTCGCGGCGGCATCGACCGATTTGCTGGCGGGGCAGGTCCAACTGATGTTTTCGAGTGCGGTCGCGATGGTGCCGCATGTGAAAGCAGGGCGGTTGCGCGCAATCGCCATGACGGGCATCAAGCGTGCCGCAGCGCTGCCTGATTTGCCGACCGTCGCCGAGTCGGGCTTGCCTGATTATCAGGCGGGCTCGTGGTACGGAATACTCGCGCCGGCCGGCGTGACGCCCGCTATCATCGACCTGCTCGCGCGCGGCATCATCGCGGCGACGCACGCAGCCGATATCGTCGAGCGCATGACATTCGAGGCAGTGATTCCGCTCGGCAGTACGCCCGCGCAGTTCGCAGCGCACATCAAAAACGAGTACGAGCGTATCGGTAAAGTCATCCGCGCGTCCGGTGAGCGGTTCGACCCTTAGCCGGCGGCGCGGTGTTTCGCCTTCAAGTGTGCGTGCACGGTTGTTTTTTTTGAGCTGCTTGAATGGTGCCGCCGCCGCGCGGGTGTGCATGACGCCCTGCCGTTTAATCCGGTAAAATCGAACTCTTTCCGCGGCGTTCTGCCGCAAATTTCAAGCGAGGGAAGTAATGAAGGTCCTGGTGGCAATCAAGCGCGTGGTCGACCCCAACATCAAGGTGCGCGTCAAAACGGACGGCACGGGTGTGGAGACCGCGAATGTAAAAATGGCGATGAATCCGTTCTGCGAAATCGCAGTCGAACAGGCCGTGCGCATGAAGGAAGCGGGCACGGTAACCGAAATCGTCGTGGTGTCGATCGGCGTGCCGCAATGTCAGGAAACCCTGCGCACCGCGCTTGCGATGGGGGCTGACCGCGCCATTCTCGTGGAGGTCGCAACCGAGGTGCAACCTCTTGCGGTGGCGAAACTTTTAAAAGCGCTGGTAGACCGGGAACAGCCGGGGCTCGTGCTCATGGGCAAGCAGGCGATCGATGACGACTGCAATCAATCAGGCCAGATGCTGGCGGGGCTGCTGGGCTGGCCGCAGGCAACCTTCATCTCGAAAATCGAAGTGGCGGGGGACCATGCCGACATTACGCGCGAAGTCGATGGCGGTCTTGAGAACATTACCGTCAAAATGCCCGCCGTCGTAACCGCCGATTTGCGTCTCAACGAGCCGCGCTACGTGACGCTGCCCAATATCATGAAGTCCAAAAAGAAGCCGCTTGAAAATATCAAGCCCGATGCGCTCGGCGTCGACGTGACGCCGCGTCTCACAACACTCAAGGTCGAAGAGCCGCCCAAACGCGGGGCCGGCGTCAAACTTGCCGACGTGGCGGAGCTCGTCAATAAACTCAAGAACGAAGCGAAGGTGATTTGATGGCTATCCTCGTTATAGCGGAACACGACAATCAGCAGCTCAAGACCGGTGTTGCCAATACCATAGCAGCGGCGGCGGAAATCGGCGGCGACATCAGCGTACTCGTTGCGGGCACCGGCTGCGCGCAAGTGGCGGCTGCTGTCGCGAAAATCACCGGCGTCACCAAGGTGCTGATCGCCGATGCGCCGCAGTATGCGGAGTCGCTCGCTGAAAACATCGCGGCTCTCGTGGTGTCCATTGCAAAAAATTACACGCATATTCTTGCGCCGGCGACCGGCTTCGGCAAAAACTTCATGCCGCGCGTGGCGGCGCTGCTCGACGTAGCGCAGGTTTCCGATATCAGTGCCATCGTTTCACCGGATACTTTCGTGCGCCCGATTTACGCCGGCAACGTGTTGTCGACCGTGCAATCGAAAGATTTAATCAAGGTCATCACCGTGCGCATCACCGGATTCGATGCGGCAGGCGAGTCGGCGAGCGCTGCGCCGATCGAGAATGTCCCAGCAGTTGCCGACAGCGGGCTGTCGCAATTCAAAGGCCACGAACTTACCAAGTCGAGCCGGCCTGAATTGACGGCGGCGCGGGTCATTGTGTCGGGCGGCCGCGGCATGGGCAGCGGCGAAAACTTCAAGTTGCTTGAAGCGCTTGCGGATAAACTCGGCGCTGCGGTTGGCGCATCGCGCGCAGCGGTCGACTCGGGTTTCGTGCCAAACGATTACCAGGTCGGTCAGACCGGCAAAATAGTCGCGCCTGAACTCTATGTCGCGGTGGGGATTTCCGGCGCGATTCAGCATCTCGCCGGCATGAAAGACAGCAAGGTGATCGTTGCGATCAACAAGGATGCGGAAGCGCCAATATTTCAAATCGCGAATTACTGGCTGGTGGAGGATTTGTTCAAGGCGGTGCCTGAGCTCACAGCGGCGCTGTGAGCGGTGTGATGTGTGATGTGTGATTTAGCGATTAAGTGATTAAGTGATTAAGTGATTTAGCAGCCGTGTGCCAGACTTGAATCACCTAATCACCTAATCACTCAATCACTCAATCACTCAATCACCGGCACTTCGACAACGGAGAACGCAATGTCCACTTACACCGCGCCGCTGCAGGACATGCAGTTCGTGATCAAGGATCTGGTCGGGCTTGCCGATATCACTGCGATGCCCGATTGCGCGGAGGTCACTGAAGACCTCGTCGATGCAGTTCTCCAGGAAGCCGGCAAGTTTGCTGCCGGCGTGCTCGATCCGCTCAATCGCGCCGGCGACAAAGAAGGCGCAAAGTTTGCCGATTCAAAAGTCACCTCGTCGCCCGGCTTCAAAGAAGCGTACCGCCAGTTCGTGGCTGCAGGCTGGAACGGGCTGTCGGGAGAAAGCGATTACGGCGGTCAGGGTTTGCCGCATGTCGTCTCGATGCCGGTGCAGGAAATGTGGAACAGCGCGAACATGGCGTTCTGCCTTTGCCCGATGCTGACTTCGGGCGTGCTCGAAGCGCTCAAGCTCAAAGGCTCCGACCAGCAAAAAGCCAAGTACCTGCATAAGCTCACGGCCGGCGAGTGGACCGGCACGATGAATCTGACCGAGCCGCAGGCGGGCTCGGATTTGTCCGCCGTGCGTACCCGCGCGGTACCGGAAGGCGATCATTATTGCTTGCACGGTACCAAGATTTTTATCACGTGGGGCGAGCACGATATGGTGGACAACATTATTCACCTGGTGCTCGCACGCACGCCCGACGCGCCTGAGGGCGTCAAGGGAATATCGCTCTTCATCGCGCCGAAGTTTCTCGTCAACGACGATGGCAGTCTCGGCGAGCGCAACGACGTGAAATGCGTCTCGATCGAGCACAAGATGGGCATCAATGCGAGCCCGACCTGCGTGCTGGCGTACGGCGACGGCAAAGGCGCGATTGGTTATCTGGTCGGTGAGGAAAACCGCGGGCTCGAGTACATGTTCATCATGATGAACCATGCGCGATTAGGTGTCGGCCTCGAAGGCGTGGCGCTCGCGGAGCGGGCCTACCAGCATGCGCGCGACTATGCGAAGACGCGCGTGCAGGGTCGCGCGATTGGCCAGAAAAGCGGCGACCGCGTGACCATCATTCATCACCCTGACGTAAAGCGCATGCTGCTTATGATGAAAGCGCAGACGGAGGCGATGCGCGCGCTCGCCTACAGCGCATCGGCCGCGCTCGACAAAGCCAACCATCATCCTGACGATAAGGAACGCCGCAAGAATCAGGCGCTCGTCGACTTTCTGATTCCGATCGTGAAAGGCTGGTGCACCGAGCAGTGCGTGGAAGTGGCATCAATCGGCGTGCAGATCCACGGCGGCATGGGCTTTATCGAAGAGACGGGCGCCGCGCAATATCTGCGCGATGCCCGAATCACGACGATTTACGAAGGCACTACCGGTATTCAGGCCGCCGATCTCGTCGGCCGCAAAGTCGGCTATGAGAAAGGCGTCACTGCTTTCACCATCATCGATGTGATGCGCAAGCTCGATACCGAACTCCCGGCAGCGAAGAACGATCGCAGCGGAGTTGCGCGCGAGAATTTTCAGCAAGCGGTGGAGGGTCTCGCAATCGCCACGCAATGGGTGGTCGATACCTTCCCGCAAGAGCCGAACGCGGTGGCCGCGGTATCAGTGCCTTTTTTGAAACTGTGGGGGATCGTCGCCGGTGGTTGGCTGATGGCGCGCGCGGCATTGGTTGCCACCGCCAAACTCGCGGGCAATGGCGACCCGGATTTCTATCAGGCAAAGATCATCACGGCGCGGTTTTATGCGGAGCACATCTTGCCCCAGTCCGCTGGCCTGGTCAGTGCGGTGACCGGTGGATCATCAAGCGTGCTTGCGCTTACTGAAGCGCAGTTTTAGCCGCCTTAGCGGGGCAGCGCTGCGGCTGGCATCGGCGCTGTCCGAGGAAGCTGACAGCGTCGTGGCATTGTCCTAACCGCTACCTTGCTGTAAAAAAGTCAGGCGCCCTTTCACGGCGGTTTTTTTTCTACGCCCGATTCAGCCTGGCGCCGATGCCGTAGGCCGCTGAGATTTAGATTCAGTCGCGGCAGGTTGCAATCCTGCAACTCACTTTCAGAGGAAACAGTGATATGAGTATTTTTGGCGCGATCTTAAGCAAAAGTCTTCCCTCGAGTCACCCCGCTGTCACGCAGGCAACGGCGCCTTCGACGTCCAGTGCGGCAACACTTTCGTCAGCACCGGCCAGCCCAGGATAACCTGCCGCTGCGGCACCGCAGGCCGACGTCGAAGCAGTCTTGAACGACATGGCACAGAAAAACGCCGAAAAACTGAACTGGCACACTTCAATTGTGGATCTCATGAAGCTGGTCGGTATGGACAGCAGTTTGAGTGCCAGAAAAGAACTTGCCCGAGAACTCAACTTCACCGGCGACACGAGCGACTCATGCCAGCATGAACATCTGGTTGCATAAGCAGGTGATCAAAAAGATCGCAGAGAACGGTGAAAATCTGCCGGACAATCTGAAAAATTAGCACTATTGCGCTAAGAGTCGGCGCGCAAATGAAAGGCGATGAAGCGTTTCACTGCGGTGTCCCGACAGCGCTCGCGATCAGCGCGGTGGCGGCGGCGGCGGATTTCCGGTTGGCGGCGGCGGTGGCGTATCACGGCGCGGCGGTGGCGGCGCGCTCACGCCACCATCCGCGCCAGTATTCTCCGTCGGCGATACAAAGCGGCCCGTCACCGGTACTTTGTGGCCCTTCGAATACATGCACTGCGTATAAGCGATGTCATAACGCCTCTGCATGCCGTACGACGACTGATCCGCGGCGCCTGTACCGACGAGCGCTCCGCCAGCCAGACCCACGCCGGCTCCGGCGGCTGCACCGCGGCCGCCGCCGATTGCCGCGCCCGCCGCTGCGCCGATCAAGGTGCCGACCGCTGCGCTTTTAATGCCGCTGTCGGCGGCCGCGCGTTCGGGTGTATTGCCGCCGATCTGCCCGTACGAATATTGGCGGCAGTCGCCGTCATCCATCCTGAACTGATCGAAATTTTTGCCGGTGCCGGGCAACGCCATCATGCTCGGCCCCGTGGGAATCGATACGCACGCGCCGAGCGCGAGCAAGCCCAGCCACGACGAGCGTTTAGTCAGACGAAGCATCACAACCCTATTTCCCGCTCACTGGGCCGGTTGCGGCGCAACGCGTTGCCATCCGCCCGGGCACTCTCTGACGTAAGGATAATACGCATCGGCACCGTTGCAGTAATACCAATAACCGGACGCCAAAGCCGGGGCAGATGACTGTGCCACGCCCTGCTCGACATACGTGGGCGGCGCGCTGACGACCGGCGGGTAGTATGAGTATGGGTAATACGCGGGAGGGTAGTAGTAGGGCGGGTAGTAGTAATGAGGCGGGTACCAGCCGGGGCCGATAAACACACCGAAGTGCGCGTGCCCGCGGCGTGCCAGCGCAGGCGAACTCACGACCGTGCTGACAGCAAGCACGGCCAACACCAGAATTATCTTGTAACGTTTCATAAGCAGACTTTTTGGCCTATGGACCCAAGCATCGTGGTTTTAACAAATTGTGAATGCGGGTATCTGGTTTAGAGGTCATATAAGCCGCAAAGTTCCGCCATTGTGCCTGACGCGGCGCTGCCGAATCAACCTTACGTCTGCGCCGGTCATCAGTCGATCCTGGCGCCCGCGATTTCAACCACTTCGGCGAATTTTTTGATCTCAGCGCGCAGAAAAACGCGTAATTCTTCCGGACTCGACGATTCGGGCGGCGCCCCCATCTTGAGCAGTGCTTCTGCTACTTGCGGGCTATTTAGCGCAGACACGGTCGCTGCATGCAATCGCGCGATGATCGACTGCGGCGTGCCGGCAGGGACAACCAGGCAGTACCAAGAAGTCACATCGATTGGCAGGCCGGATTCGATGAAGGTCGGCACGTCCGGCAACACGGGCGTGCGCGTTACGCCGGAGGTCGCCAGCACCCGAAGCCTTCCTGCCTGCGACAACGCGAGCACCGCGGGCGGACCCGACAGCATGATGCCGACGTCGCCGGACAAAAATGCGCTCAACGCCGGGCCCGAACCTTTGAACGGTATATGCGTGATCTGCAAGTTGGCGAATTTCTTTAATAATTCGCCGACGAGATGCCCGGTAGTGCCGCTGCCCGCGGAGCCGTAATTGAGCTTGTTCTTCGGGTCTCTCGCGTAGTCGATCAGTTGCTTAATCGTATTGGCCGTCAGAGACGGATGCACCGACAGCACCTGCGGCACTTTTGTAATCAGCGAGACTGGCGCGAAATCCCGCAGTGGATCGTAGGGCAGCTTCGCGCCATACAGCGACACGTTGATCGCCATCGGCGATACCACCCCGAGCAGAAGCGTATAGCCATCGGGCAAAGAGCTGGCAGCCGTTGCCGTGCCGACGGTGCCACCGGCGCCACCGCGGCTGTCGACGACGACACTCTGACCCAGGCTGGCCGAAAGTTTCGAGGCAATCACGCGCGCGATGGGTTCCGCGGTACCGCCGGGCGCCGTCGGGTTGATCAAGCGTATGGGGCGGGTCGGATAAACATCCGCGCCTGCCGTGTGTGGCAGCGCGCATATTGCAACCGCACACGCCAGAACTTTACTCAGCATTGTATTTTTAACACGCGGCTGCATGATCCTTGATCGAGACACGCCAGTGGATGCGGTCTTCTTCGGGCGGATAGTCGCCCGCCGCCTTGTGATACGAGCAACGGTTGTCCCAGATGACGACGTCGCCTTGGCGCCACTGGTGCCGGTATTGATCGGGCGGTTGCACCATGAAGGCAGTCATCTCGTCGATGATTGTTGCGCTCTCCGCCGCCTCGAGGCCTTCGATGCCGAGAATTTTGTTTTGATCGAAATAGAGCAGTTTGCGGCCGGTCTCCGGATGCAAACGTATCAGCGGATGGCGCACGGGCGGCACTTTGCGGTCTTCTTCATTCAACAAAGCGTTGGCCTGCTTGCGACCGCCGTACTTGAACAAGCCGGACTTGCCTTCAAGACGATCTTTAAGGCGCTGCGGCAGTCCTTCATACACGGCATAAGCGCTTGAGAAGTGAGTGTCGCCACCCTTGCTGGGGATTGCGATCGCGTACAGTTGCGTTGCCTTGTACGGCACTTCCTCGTACGAGCCATCGGTGTGAAAACCTTCCGCGCCGCGGCGATAAATATCCTGGTCGAGTGTGCCGTCGGCACGCAACTTGTTGGTTCCGAGCAGCGTGATTTCAGGACGCTCCGGATGACGTGTGCTTTTGGCGGGATGCGGGCTGACCATGCCGAAACGGCGGCTATACGCGAGGAAATCGTCGATCTCGAGGTGCTGATCACGCACGCAGATCACATTACAGGCAAGCCAGGTCTGATAAATTCTTGCGAACGTGGCGTCATCCATGGTCCTCACATCGACGTCGCTAATCAGCGCGCCAATCGGCCCCATGTGGCGAATTTCCATCTCTATCCTCCTGTGCCATGTTGCCATGGATGAGAGAGGCGAGGCAATCAAACTCGCGACATCAAACCCGGGCGAGCTTACGTCGCCGTTCACATTGTGGAATTCCTCATGCATTTCGCGATTGATACTTTTTGAATGCCGTTGCCAAGCCGCCACGAATCCCAGCCGTTTCGACGTAGTCCTGCGGAGGCGCAAGCTGAAAACTGTTAAACACAGCTTTAAAGCGCTAAGCATCTGCAACGGTGTTATGAATCGAATGAGGATGGAATTAACATTTGCGTGCCGCGGCCGTTCAAAACAGTTCGCCGCAAAACGTCAAAACGTAATTGACACCGAGTTAAGCGCAAATGTCACGTTAGCGTAATCAAAGTGCAACAGCGGCACTGCAATAATCGCACCTGCATACGCGATGAAGCAGACTCGCGGGCTGATGTTGCAGCGCAAAACCGCATAATCATTCAAGTCACCACCATAGCGGCTCACGCGATCTGAATTCGTCGTTGCAGTACCGAGCGTGCAGGCGTATTTTGACTCGTATCACCGAATTCTGCAGTCGACGACGGCTTGCCATCTGGCGAGCGCCCAAAGTTGCGCGTGTCCGCATCGACCGGCGATAGTGAAATAATTGTTCTGTCATTTACCAGGAGAGAAATGCCATGTTTACCGACGCTATTCGTACCGCTGAAAATGAGCACGAAATTTATTTTCTATTGACGTCGTACGCAGACGCCGTGCGTTACGACCGGCCTGTTGAGTCCGTGCCCGAGCCGATTACACGCTTACCCGTCAAAGGACCGAATGACGTAAAGGAGCGGTTTGACCAACTGGTGCCTGAACTCGATGCTGCGTCAAAGCGCCTCGACGATAAAGCCGTCGCCCTGATAAAACAGGCTTTGCATACGTACGGCACCGCATTGGGACGCCTGCATTCGCTTGAAAAAGAGAGAGGCTGGGCGCGTCCGCAGATTCCGTCCAGGCAGATGGAGCATCGGTAAACACCAGGCGCGTACCACTCGATACTCTGCTTGGGGAAGCGCTTTAGTGTGGCTTCATGACATAGCGATCGACCTGCAAAGTCGCACCGTGGCGTGACCACCGCAGTGTGATACCCGTGACTTCTTCATACCTATGCCGGCGGCAGTGCCAGTAGATACGCTAATGCTTGATTCATTCGCGCACTAGTGTAGTGCTTCATTCTGATTGGAACTTAAGCGCCGATTGACGCGGATGACTTTGAAGTTTCATTGAAAACCACCGCACCAGCGCAATGCGTCAAACCGATTGCCACTTATCTTCGGGAGCGGTGCCATCCCATAGCAGATGCCGGCAAACGCCTCGCCTGCATGCGTTTACGAAGCAGGCGGGGCGCCTGCGCTACCCTGCTCCTGCTGCGTTATGTTTTCGGAATTACGAAGCAGATCACTTGCACATTCATTGCGACGAGCACGTAGCAACGTAATCATATTCCGCCTGCTCGCCTGAAGGTAGCGTGCGTTGCTGCGTCGTCGGCGCGAGTGTATGCTGATATTCGCTGTGAGAATTCCGCGCGAGCGCGCCGACGCGAGAGTGAGAAGGAAAACAATATGAATGTGTGGCTGATCGTGGTCGCGATCTTCCTCGCGGTATGGGTTTGTGCCTATAGACGCTACAGCGCGCCGGGCTGGACGGCGGTCATCGGCGTCGGCTTGCTGGCTTTGACCTACGAAGCGAATCTTTCGCGCGCGGCGGTGGTCAGCTTCTGGATAGTATTTGCGCTGGGCGCGCTCGCGTTGAATGCATCGCCGATTCGCCGTGCGATCGTGAGTTCACCGCTGCTCGCGTTGTTCCGGCGGATATTGCCGCACGTGTCACAAACCGAGCAGGAAGCGCTCGACGCCGGCAGCGTATGGTGGGACGGTGATTTATTCAGCGGCGATCCGGACTGGAACAAACTCCTCGCGTTTCCGAAGCCCACGCTTAGAGCCGATGAAAAAGCTTTCGTCGACGGGCCGCTCGACGAATTGTGCGGGATGCTCAATGACTGGCAGATCACGCACGAGTTGCACGATCTGCCGCCGCCCGTATGGCAATTCATCAAGGACAAGGGTTTTCTCGGCATGATCATCCCGAAGCAATTCGGAGGATTGGGATTTTCGGCGCTTGCGCATTCCGAAGTGGTGACCAGGCTCACCACGCGCAGCGGCACGGCCGCCGTGTCCGTGATGGTGCCGAATTCTTTGGGGCCTGCCGAATTGCTGCTGCACTATGGCACCGAAGCGCAGAAAAATTATTATCTGCCGCGTCTCGCCAGGGGTGTCGAGATGCCGTGCTTTGCGCTGACGAGCCCCGAAGCCGGGTCTGACGCCGGCGGAATTCCGGATTTCGGCATCGTCTGCCGCGCTGAATGGGAAGGCAAGCCGGATGTGCTCGGCATTCGCCTCACGTGGGAAAAGCGCTACATCACGCTCGGGCCTATCGCAACCTTGCTCGGTCTCGCGTTCCGGCTCTACGATCCCGACCACATTCTCGGCCAGCGGGACGACATCGGCATCACGCTCGCATTGATTCCAGCCAAAACGCCCGGTGTGCAAATCGGCCGGCGGCATTTGCCGCTCAACGCGGTGTTCATGAACGGGCCGAACTGCGGCCAGGATGTGTTCATTCCCATCGAGTACGTGATCGGCGGCGTCGATTACGTCGGCCAGGGCTGGAAGATGTTGATGAACTGCCTCGCCGCCGGCCGCTCGATTTCGCTGCCGGGCAACGGCACGGGCATGGCGAAGATGTGCGCGCTGACGACCGGCGCGTACGGCCGGGTGCGCACGCAATTCAAAATGGCGGTCGGCCTGTTCGAAGGCGTCGAAGAAGCGATCGCGCGCATCGGCGGCCATACCTATCTGATGGAAGCCGCGCGCGTGATGACGGCGGGCGCAATAGATCTCGGCGAAAAGCCGTCGGTGGTGTCGGCGATCGTCAAATACCATCTAACCGAACTTGCGCGCATCGTCACCAACGATGCGATGGACGTGCACGGCGGCAAAGGTATCTGCATGGGGCCGAGCAATTATCTCGCGCGCGGTTATCAGAGCGTGCCGATTGCGATCACGGTCGAGGGCGCCAATATCCTTACGCGCTCGATGATTATCTTCGGGCAGGGCGCGATCCGCGGCCATCCTTACGTGCTCAAAGAAATCGCCGCGACCCGGGAGACTGACGCGCGCAAGGCGCTCGCCGATTTCGACGCGGCGTTCTTTGGTCATGTCGCATTCGTCGTGTCGAATTTCGCGCGGGCTTTATGGCTGGGACTCACGCGCGCGGTGTTCGTGCGTGCGCCGGGCGACGCTCACACGCATCGCTATTATCAAACACTCACGCGGCTATCGAGCGGTTTTGCGCTGATGTCAGACGCCGCGATGTTCGTGCTTGGCGGCTCATTGAAGCGCCGCGAACGGCTGTCGGCGCGCCTCGGTGATGTGCTTAGCTGGCTCTATCTTGCATCGGCAGTGTTGAAGCGTTACGAAGACAGCGGGCGTCCCGCGGATGATCTGCCGTTGCTGCACTGGGCGATGCAGGATGCGTTGCACAAAATTCAGCAGGCTTTTTATGGCTTATTCGACAATCTGCCCAACCGGTTTGTCACCGGAGTGCTGCGGTTTGTAATTTTCGCCTATGGGCGCGAATTCGATCAGCCGCGCGATGAACTCGGCCACGCAGTGGTTAAAACGCTGCTCGAGCCCGGGCCTGCGCGTGAACGCCTGACGGCCGGCGTGTATGTTCCGAAAAGCGAAGACGAACCGGTCGGCGCCCTTGAAGCCGCGTTGCGCGCAGTGATTGCGGCCGAACCTGTCGAAGCGAAGATCCGCGCTGGCGTGAAGGCCGGAATAATCAGCAGCCGCTTCGCCGGCGAGCTTGCGGAAAAGGCGGTCAACAAGGGCGTGATCACCCAAGCCGAGTCAGCACTGCTCGAGCGTGCACATGAGTTGCGCCGCAAGGTCATCATGGTCGACGATTTTCCGCGCGACCTCGGCAAGTCTGAAATATTTCAGACAACTCGGCCGGTAACGTTCGAAGCGCTGCGTGACGCGCTAAGTCATAGTTAGTTTTATGCAGCCGCAGATACACGCAAATAAGCGCAGATGATGATTAATTGCAGATTAGCTTTGGCGCAAAGAATGTGGTTTTTGAATTCATCCGCGTTTTCTGCGTTTATGTGCGGCGAAACGCTTTTTGGAAATTCCTGAATGAGCGCTGAAACGCTCGCCTATGCAGTGGCTGATGGCATAGCGACCATCGCGCTTAACCGGCCGCAGGTCATGAACGCGCTTGATGCGGACATGATCATGCGGCTGCGCGCGGTGTGCGAAGAGGCGCGCGACGATGCGACGGTGCGCGTGATCGTACTGCGCGGCAATGGCCCGGCATTTCTCGCGGGCGGCGATGTCGCACTGTTTCATGCCAACCTGCCGAACCTGCCGGCCATGGTGGAAGCGCTTGCCGCCGAACTGCATCACGCGATCATCGCATTGCGCGACGCCGCCAAGCCGGTGCTCGCGAGCGTGCATGGCGCGGTAGCGGGCGCCGGCGTGAGTTTGCTCGCGGCGGCTGACCTGGCAATCGCCGGGGCGGACACCCAATTCACGCTCGCATACAGCAGGATTGCAACCAGCCCGGACGGCGGCAGCACTTATTTTCTGCCGCGCATCGTCGGCATGCGCAAAGCGCTCGAGTTGATGATGTTGTCGGAGACCTTCGACGCCGCGACCGCACTCGCGCTGGGACTTGTCAACTGGGTGGTGACCGATGCGGAGCTTGCCGCGGCGACGGACAAAATCGCTCAGCGGCTCGTCAATGGGCCGACGCTCGCTTATGGCGAGACCAAAGCGCTCGTCAATCGCACGTTCGAGCGTGCGCTCTCGTCGCAACTGGAAGCGGAAGCGCACGCGTTTGCGCGTTGCGCGACCACGCAAGACCTTGCGGAAGGCGTGACTGCTTTCGTCGAGAAACGAAAACCTGTATTCAACGGCAGATAAAGATTGAACCGCAAGGACGCGAAGGACGCAAAGGGAAGCAGGAGCAACGGAAAAAATATTTACGCGAATCGAAAAGATATTTGCATTTATCTGCCGACGACTAGATTTTGGTTTCCTTAGCGTCCTTTGCGTCCTTGCGGTGAAAGCTTTTGATTGAAGGGAGTTAGATGTCGCTAAAGGGCAAAACCATCTTCATCACCGGCGCGAGTCGCGGCATCGGCCGTGAGATTGCGCTCAAGTGCGCGAACGACGGCGCCAACATCGTGGTGACCGCTAAAACCATCGAACCGCACGCGAAACTGCCCGGTACGATTCATAGCGTGGCGCTGGAAGTCGAAGCAGCCGGCGGCCACGCGCTCGCCGTGCAAGTCGACGTGCGCGATGAAGGTGCGGTGCTCGCGGCGGTCGAGATCGCCGTCGCCAGATTCGGCGGCATCGACATTCTCGTCAACAACGCGAGCGCGATTGCGCTGACCGATACGCTGCAAACGCCGATGAAGCGCTTCGATCTGATGCTTGGCGTCAACGCGCGCGGCACGTTCGCCGCATCGCAGGCCTGCATTTTGCATCTCATGAAAGCGGCGAATCCGCACATTCTTAATTTGTCGCCGCCGCTCAACATGAATGCGAAGTGGTTCAAAAATCATACGGCTTACACGATGTCGAAATACGGCATGAGCATGTGCACGCTCGGCATGGCGGCGGAACTCGAAGGGCGCGGCATCGCGGTCAACTCGCTGTGGCCGCGGACCACCATTGCGACGGCGGCGATCGAGGTCAACTTTCCGCCGGAAATACTCAAGGCCAGCCGCCGGCCAGCGATCATGGCCGACGCCGCCTATGCGATTTTCAAGCGCGACAGCCGCCGGCATACTGGCAATTTCTACATTGATGAGGCAGTATTGCGCGAAGAAGGTGTCACCGATTTTGCGCACTACGCGGTAACGCCGGGAGCGCAACTTTATCCCGACCTGTTCCTGAATTAAAAAACATCAAATGAGGGAGGGCGGTTATGACCACGGCTGCAGGCGAAGTCATAACATCAACGCACGCCGTCACGCTCGACGGGCTGTTTCGCGAGCGCGTTAAGCGCACGCCCGAGACAGTTGCCTATCGCGATTTCAACCAGCAGCATGCGAATTGGCGTGACTACACGTGGGCGCAGATCGATCGCCAGGTGGCGCGCTGGCAGGCGGCGCTCGAGCGCGATGGCCTCAAAGCCGGCGACCGTGTCGCCATCATGCTGCGCAATTCAACGGAGTGGGTGATCTTCGACCAGGCCGCGATGGGGCTCGGGCTCGTCGTTGTGCCGGTCTATACGCAGGACCGATGCGACAACGTTGCGTACATTCTTAACGACGCTAATTGCAAACTGCTTTTGCTCGGCACCCATGAGCAATGGAAAGCTTTTTCGACCGTGCGCGATCAGCTTGGCGGCCTTGTGCGCCTGCTGACAGTCGAGGCACAGCCGGCCGCGACTGATGAGCCGCGCTTGAGGTCGATCGAACAATGGCTGCCGGACGAGGGTGAAGCAACGCGCCACGTGCCACGTGATCCGAACGCGCTTGCCACCATTGTGTATACCTCCGGCACCACCGGCCGGCCGAAGGGCGTGATGCTGAGTCATCGCAATATCCTCACCAATGCGGAAGCCTGCCTCAAAGCGGTGCCGGTGACCTCAATCGATCTGCTGCTGTCGTTTCTGCCGTTGTCGCATATGTTCGAACGCACTTGCGGATATTACTTAACGGTAATGTGCGGCGCGACGACGGCGTACGCGCGCTCAGTGCAGCAACTAGGCGAAGATTTGCAGAGCCTGCGGCCGACGATGCTTATTTCAGTGCCGCGCATTTACGAGCGCATTTATGCCGCGATCAAGTCGAAGCTCGACGACGGTCCGCCATGGCGGAAAAAGCTGTTTGAGTTTGCCGTCGATACAGGCTGGGCGCGCTTTGAGCATGCGCAAGGCCGTGGCGGTTGGCAGCCTGCCTTTCTCCTATGGCCCTTGCTCGACGCGCTGGTGGCGCGCAAAATCATGGCGCGGCTGGGCGGCCGTTTGAAGGCCGCGTTTGCCGGCGGCGCCGCGCTGTCGCTTGATGTTTCGCGCGTGTTCATCGGGCTTGGCCTGCCCGTGATCCAGGGTTATGGGCTGACTGAAACCAGCCCCGTCGCCTGCGCCAACAGTCCTGACGACAACGTGCCCGCGAGCGTCGGCAAGGCGGTGCCGGGTGTCGAGATCAAAATCGGCGACAAGAATGCACTGATGATCAAAGGCCCCAATGTGATGCTCGGGTACCTGAACAACGCAGAGGCCACGCGCGCCTTGATCGACGCCGACGGCTGGCTCAATACCGGCGACACCGCGCGCATCGACGCGGGCGGCCGTGTGTTCATTACCGGGCGTCTCAAGGAAATCATCGTTATGTCCAACGGCGAAAAAATACCGCCGGTCGATATTGAGGCAGCGATCATGCGCGATACGCTGTTCGAACAGGTTATGCTGATCGGTGAAGGCAAACCGTACTTAAGCGTGCTGGCCAATCTCAACCGCGGGCAATGGAAAAAACTGGCCGCGGAGCAAGGCATTCAGCCCGAGTCCGTCGGGTTGCAAAACGGCGGGGCCGAAAAACTGCTGCTGGCGCGCATCGCGGCCCAGATGAAGACATTCCCCGGCTATGCCGAGGTGCGTCGCATTCGCGCAGGGCTCGACCCGTGGACAGTGGAAAACGGCCTCCTCACCCCGACGCTCAAATTGCGCCGCAGCCGCGTGATGGAAAAATTTCAGATCGAACTGGACCAGATGTATTCGGGGCACTGATTTATGTAAGGATGTAGGATGTAGGATGTAGGATGAAGGATGAAGGATGAAGGATGAAGGATGAAAAAAAACCTTAAGGTCCGGTGTCGTCTGCACAGTGTTTTAATTCATCCTTCCGCCTTCATCCTTAAACACTGCCCCCCATGACCGACGCACACCCGACTGTCCTTCCCGCAGACAAACATCCAACGCTACGCGTCGTTCCGATGCCGGCCGATTCGAATTCAAGCGGCGATATATTTGGCGGGTGGGTCATGTCGCAAGTCGACATCGCGGGCAGCATTCCGGCGATCCGCCGCGCGCGCGGTCGCGTGGCGACCGTCGCCGTCAATTCATTCATCTTCAAGCAGCCGGTAATGGTGGGCGACGTGGTGAGCTTTTACGCGGACATCGTCAAGGTCGGCCGCACTTCGATTACGGTCAGCGTCGAGGTTTACGCGCAGCGCAATCCCGAGAAGGAAGAAATCGTAAAAGTCACCGAGGCGACGCTGACTTATGTTGCTGTCGACAAGGAGCGCCGCCCGCGTGTGGTAGCAGCGCAACAGTAAACGCCAATGTCGTTGTAATCGCGAACAGGATGGGTAAGATGCAATAAGTTTATGCGCTCGAAGAGCAAGGCGATTTAAACATTCAGTGACGAGGTGGCGAATGAAAACAGGCAACCGCAACTTAACTACCGTAGTGGCCATCGCAACTGCCGGCATGACGTCGATTGCCTGCGCGGGCGGATTCGGAATCGCCACTCAAAGCGGCAGCGGCACCGGCAATGCGTTTGCCGGCGGAGCGGCTGCCGCTGAAGACGCGAGCACCGTCTGGTTCAACCCGGCCGGAATGACTGCGTTGCCCGGCACGACCAACGTCGCGGTCTCGGCCCAGATTCTGAAGCCGTCGTTTCAGTTTCAGAATACTGCTTCAACACTGCCGGCGGGCACCGGCGAGGGCGGCGACGGCGGAGACTGGACTTACATTCCGCACGGCTTCATCACCACCAGGCTCAACGATAGATGGAGCGTCGGCGCCGCGTTCAACACACCGTTCGGCCTGAAAACCAACTACGACGCCGGCTGGCGCGGGCAGTCGATCGCGTTGACCTCCGACCTCAAGACCTACAACCTCAACCTGAGCGTCGCCTACAAGATAAACGACCTGTGGTCGGTCGGCGTCGGCATCAACTACTTGAAGGCGCAGCTCAAGTTCAACAGCCAGATTGCAATCGGATTCGTCGAACCGAATCTCAACGACAGCGGCATTGGCTACAATTTCGGCGTGTTGTTCCAGCCCACGCAGCAGACTCGCGTCGGTGCGCACTATCGCACGGCGATCAATTTGCAGGCGACCGGGAATCTCACCGCCCCGGCTGCCATCGGCGGCAGCGGCTCGGCCACCGCAGGGCTCACGACCCCCGATACTTTTTCTCTGAGCGCGCTGCAGGCGCTTTCGCCGCAGTGGGACATCATGGGCGATGTGACGTGGACAGGCTGGAGTCATTTGCAACGGTTGTCCGTCGTGCGCACCAGCGGGGCGCTGGCCGGAACTTCGCCAGTCGCATTGACTTTCAACTGGCGCGATACTTGGCGCACCGCAATCGGCGCGAACTACAAGCCGAATGCGACGTGGAAATTTCGCGCCGGCGTCGCGTACGACAAGACGCCCACCAACGATGTCGATCGCACGCCGCGCTTGCCGGATCAGGATCGCACGTGGCTTGCGCTAGGCGCGCAAATGAAGGTGAGCAAAGCGGGCGCGGTCGATTTTGGCTACGCCCATGAGTTCATCAAAAATGCATTGGTCAACAACGTCGCACCCGTCACCGGATTAAGGCTGATCGGCCAGTTCAAAAACCAGGTTGACATCTTTTCGGTTCAGTACTCGCACTCGTTTTAAATCGCACTCGTTTTAACTCGCGCTTAAACGTGGCAGGCGGCGCGGACGCCGGCGTTATTGCAGGCTGTCATCCCGGCGGCATGTTAAAATCGGCACCCTGCGGGAGGGGTTTCGGATGCAATCCAATCAACCGTTTATCGTGCGCAAGGCGGCCGTCCTGGGCGCCGGGGTCATGGGGGCGCAGATCGCCGCGCATCTTGCCAATGCCAACGTCGAAGTGCTGCTCTTCGAATTGCCGGCCACAGAGGGCGACCCCAACGGCAACGTATTAAAAGCGATCGACAATCTGCGCAAGCTCGAGCCCAGCCCGCTCGCGGTCGCGCGCAAGGCGGCGATGATCCGGCCCGCCAATTACGCTCAGAATCTTGAGCTGCTGCGCGAATGCGATGTCGTAATCGAGGCAATCTCCGAGCGGATGGACTGGAAGACCGAGCTCTGTCGCAAGGTTGCGCCGTTTCTTGGCGAGCACGCGATCTTTGCGAGCAATACGTCCGGGCTGTCGATCAACAGTCTCGCGCAGGCGTTTCCGGAAAATCTGCGCCACCGCTTCTGCGGTGTGCATTTTTTCAATCCGCCGCGCTACATGCACCTGGTCGAACTGATCGCGTGCGACCGCACCGATCCGTCGTTGCTCGACGACCTCGAGAAATTTCTCGTCACCACGCTGGGCAAAGGCGTGATCCGCGCCAGGGACACGCCGAACTTTATTGCGAACCGCGTCGGTGTGTTTTCAATGCTCGCGACGATTCATCATGCACAGCAGTTTGGACTCCGGTTCGATGTAGTCGACGCGCTGACCGGGCCGCTGATCGGACGCCCCAAAAGCGCGACCTTCCGCACGGCCGATGTGGTCGGGCTCGACACCTTCGCGCACGTCGTCAAAACAATGGCCGATACATTGCCCGATGATCCATGGCACCGCTATTACGCGAGTCCCGGGTGGCTTAAGAAACTGATCGACGCCGGCGCGTTGGGCCAGAAGACCAGGCGCGGCGTTTATCAAAAAGTCGGCAAGGACATTCAAGTGCTCGACGTTGCGTCGGGCAACTACCGCGTGGGCGGGGGCAAGGCCGACGAGGCGGTCGTTGAAATACTCAAGCAGAAAAACGCCGCGGAGAAGTTCGCGCAACTGCATGCGTCATCGCACCCGCAGGCGCAATTTCTGTGGTCAATATTCCGCGACACATTCCAATACTGCGCGGTTCACCTCGCCGATATCGCCGGTAATGCGCGCGATCTCGACCTCGCGATACGTTGGGGCTTTGGCTGGAACCAGGGGCCGTTTGAAATCTGGCAGGCGGCGGGCTGGCGCGAAGTCGCGCAGCGGATCGCCGACGACATCAAAGCCGGCAAGACGATGACGTCAGCGCCGTTGCCGGCGTGGGTCACCGAACCCGGCCGCACCGGCGTGCATGCGCCGAGCGGATCGTATTCACCGCTAACAAACTCCAGTGTCCCGCGCTCGACGCTGCCCGTTTATCAGCGTCAGTTGTTTCCGGACCGCGTGCTCGGCGAACACGTGCAGTATGGCCAGACAATATTTGAAACCGAGGCGGTGCGCTGCTGGCACACCGGCGACGACATCGCGATCGTCAGCTTCAAGAGCCGCATGCATGCGATCGGCGATGATGTCCTCGATGGCGTGCTCGAGGCGATCGATCACGCGGAGCGAAATTACGCGGCGCTCGTGATCTGGCAGACCGAGCCGCCGTTTTCGGTGGGCGCCAATCTCAAGAAAACCCCGGCCGGCGGCGGGCAGCCGTCCAAGCCATCGGCGGCGGGCGCGCTCTTCAAGAAATTCAAACGCGCCGCGGAGTCCGCCGTACTCAAGGCTGCGCGTTCATTGAACGTGGCCGATCAATTGATGGCGGGCAAACTCGCGGAAGTCGAGCAGTTGGTCGAGCAGTTCCAGTTCACCACGCAGGCGCTCAAGTATTCGATGGTGCCAACCGTTGCCGCGGTCGATGGCTTTGCATTTGGCGGCGGCTGTGAATTTGTCATGCATTGCGATCGCGCCGTGGCAACCATGGAAAGCTATATCGGGCTCGTTGAAGTGGGCGTCGGACTGCTGCCGGCGGGCGGTGGCTGCAAGGAATTCGTTTTGCGCGCGGCGCAGGACGCTAAAGGCGGCGACTCGTTTCCGTTTGTGCGCCGTTACTTTGAAGCGGTCGCCATGGCGCAGGTTGGCCGCAGCGCGGAGCACGCGCGCGAGCTCGGTTATCTGCGTCCGACTGACCGCATCGTGATGAATCGCTTCGAACTGCTCTCGATCGCCAAGGCAGAAGCGCGCATGCTGGCGGAAGCAGGTTACCGGCCGCCCTTGAAGCCGCGCGACATACCGGTGCTCGGGCGTTCGGCGGCGGCGACCATCAAGGCGTTTATCGCCAACATGCATGCCGGCAAGTTCATCTCGGAACATGACTATTTGATCGGCAGTAAAATCGCCGATGTCATGTGCGGCGGCGACGTCGACGCGGGCAGCCTGGTCGACGAGCAGTGGCTGCTCGATCTCGAGCGCAGGCACTTCATGGAATTGCTGGCGACCGAAAAAACTCAGGCTCGCATCGAGCAGATGCTTAAAACGGGCAAACCGCTTAGGAACTAGAACTTAACCTCTTAACGCGAAGGACGCAGGGGACGCAGAGGAACGCGGAGGAAAGCAGTTAGCCGAAAAAACACGAAATGGCACCCTATTTTTGTTGATTAATGTCTTTCGAGTAGTCTGATTAATTTGCGGGTTATCGTTTTTCCTCTGCGCACCTCTGCGCACCTCTGCGTCCTCCGCGTCCTCTGCGTTGGGCGTTTGACAGGAGTTTGTTATGACTAAACAAGTCCAGGACGCCTACATAGTTGCGGCGACCCGCACGCCCATCGGCAAGGCGCCGCGCGGCATGTTTCGAAACACGCGTCCCGACGATATGCTCGCATACGTGCTGAGGTCCGTGCTGGCGCAATGTCCTGGACTCGATGCCGGCGCCGTTGAGGATGTCATCGTCGGTTGCGCAATGCCTGAAGCGGAGCAGGGCATGAACGTCGCGCGCATCGGCCTGCTGCTGGCAGGTCTGCCCAACACCGTGCCGGGCATGACCCTCAACCGGTTCTGCTCGTCCGGCGTACAGGCTATCGCGCTCGCCGCCGACCGTATCCGGCTCGGCGATGCCGACGTGATGATCGCGGCCGGCACCGAAAGCATGAGCATGGTGCCGATGGGTGGCAACAAGCCGTCGTTCAGCCCGGCGATATTCGAAAAAGACGAAAACATCGCCATCGGCTATGGCATGGGCATCACCGCTGAAAATGTTGCCCAGCAATGGAATATCAGCCGCGAGCAGCAGGATCTGTTCGCCGCCGAAAGCCATCGCCGCGCGTTGCGGGCGACCGATGCCGGCGAATTCAAGGATGAGATCACGCCGTACGAAATCGTCGACCGCAAGCCGGACCTCAATACGCGCGAGGTTGCGGTAACCCGCCGTACTGCGGCGGCAGATGAAGGCCCGCGTCGCGATACGTCGCCGGAGGGGCTCGCAAAATTGAAGCCGGTCTTCCTCAATAAAGGCAGTGTCACCGCGGGCAACAGCTCGCAAATGTCGGATGGCGCAGCCGCGGTCGTGCTTATGAGCGAAGCGGCGATGCAGCGGTTTAATGTGTTGCCGCTTGGGCGTTTCATGGGTTACGCGGTCGCCGGCGTGCCACCCGAAATCATGGGCATCGGGCCGGTCAAGGCGATTCCGAAAGTATTGCAGCAGGTCGGACTGCGGCTGGACGACATGGACTGGATCGAATTAAACGAGGCGTTCGCCGCGCAGTCGCTCGCGGTGATCAAGGAACTCGGGCTTGACCCGGCGAAAGTGAACCCGCTCGGCGGCGCGATTGCATTAGGCCATCCACTGGGCGCGACCGGCGCAGTGCGCGCGGCCACGCTCATGCACGGCATACGCCGGACCAAGAAGAAGTACGGCATGATCACGATGTGCATCGGCACCGGCATGGGGGCCGCCGGCGTCTTCGAAGCGCTCTGATACACTTCGAGTAATTCGCCCACCGGAATAATAATGAAAAACTTCCTGGCCCTGGTTTTGCTGACCGCGATCTTTGGGAATTCTGCGGCGCGCGCGGCCGATATCGATGGCGTAAAAATAGACGACAAGGCGGTGCTCGCGAAGGGTGTGCCTGAACTCGTTTTGAACGGCGCCGGCCTGCGCCACAAGTTCGCGTTCATCAAGGTCTATATCGGCAGTCTCTACCTAACGCAGAAGAAGAACGACAACGAAGCGATTTTCGCCGACCCCGGGCCGAAGCGCGTGTCGATGCACATCCTTTCAAGCGAGGTCACCGCGCAAGACCTCATCGCGTCCATGAACAACGCGCTCGCAGAGAATCTGTCACCGCATGAACTCGCGCTGCTCGAAAAAAGAATTCGCGACCTGAATGCGATGATGAGCTCGCTCAAGACGATCAACAAGGGCAGCGTCGTGCATCTCGATTACCTGCCGAATGTCGGGACGCGCGTGATCGTCGACGGCCAGGAGCGCATCACGATTCCGGGCGAAGACTTTTTTCGCGCGATGCTGCACATCTGGATTGGCAACAAGCCGGTCGACGGCCGGCTGCGCGACGCGATGCTCGGCAAAGGCTCGGGAGGCAAGCTGTTCTGAGCGCCGGTGTGTTGAGTCCGCGGTTGATTGGCTTTATTTCAACGGCGTTACAAGTGTGGCGATCCGCAGATTGCGGGGCCCACGGGCTTTCGCGTGTGGACAAACGACTTCATAAATCTGTTGCACGCACTTAAATAATCGGCGCTGTCAACGCCTGAAATTCGCCTGCCCAATTTATATGCAATCTGTCTGACGCCGAGGCGCAATCAGCGTGTGCAGCGTTCAAACAGGAGTTGTGCACAACCTTATCCACAGAAATTGTGGATGCTTTATTTTTCACGGTTAAGCCTTTCGTGATCGCTTACCGTCGTGCCCGTGACTTAGCCTTAGCAGTTTGATTGACAAGCGGTTTATTGTTTTCTAGCATCGCCCCACCATGCCGTTCGTCAGTGCAGCGCGGCATGACTTTTCGCATCCTGCCGGCCTCAACTCACGGGAAACTGCCAATGCGCGAGTGGTGGCGCCAACTGACTGCCGGATTATCTCTCGCAGGCTGCATTCTGGGCCTGCTGACAGGGCCGTTAATGGCCGCGGAGCCGACTGATCGCTTCGACAATTTTAGAATGCGCGAGGGTGTGCCGACCGAGTTGAAAATGGTCGCGCCGGATCTGTATTTTCTTTACGACGACCTGTCGTCGAACTCCGCATTCCTGGTGACCGATGAAGGCGTGCTCGTCATCGATACGCGCCAGCATCCGGCCCATGGCCGCGATCTTATAGAGCGCATTCGCAAAATCACTGACAAGCCCATCAAGTGGGTGATCAACACGCACGCGCACGGCGATCACTATTACGGCAACCCGGCGTTCAAGGCGGCGGGTGCGACGATCATCGCGCATCGCGACGTCGTCGCCGGCATGCTCAAGAACGAGCAGCTTGAATTAAAGCGCCGGCTCGCTTTCTTCAAGTCGCTCAAGCTCGATCCGGCCGAAGTGAAGACCGTGCTGCCCGACGTCACTTTCGATTCGCGCCTGACACTTAAACTCGGCGGGCGCGTCATCGAGATACTGTATCTCGGCCCGGGCCAAAATCCCGGCGACACGCTCATCTATTTTCCGCATGCGCGCGCGCTCTACGTCGGCGGCCCGTTCGCCAACAGCAACTGGTCGAACATGTCGTTTACGCCGTCGATGGACGGCTGGATCGCGTTGCTGCAGCGAATCGCCGCAATGGACGACGTGGACCTTTTTCTGCCCGGTCATGGTGACGTCGGCAAACGCGCAGACGTTCTCGACGAAGCGAAGCTGTTAACCGAGGTACAGACGGGCGTCAAGGCGGCGATTGCGGCGGGCATGAGTCGCGACGAAATCGTAAAAAATTTGCGCTTCCCGGAATTCGCGAACCGCCGCAACTACGACCGCATCGAGGTATTTCTTGAAGCGCTTTATCATCTCTACACCACCGGCAAGCCATTGTTTCCGTATCCCTGAAGCGCCAGCCATTTAATTAAGGACTCGTTCAACATGCAGACGATAAAAGCCGCCGCCCGCGATTTGCGGCAGTGCGGGGATATTTGATGGCAATCGCCGGCGCAACGCCAACGGTTCGCTTCGCGCTCATATCAGAAGGCGTTTACTCGTGGCCGCTGTATGTCGCGCAGGCGCATGACCTGTTCGCGCGAGAAGGCGTCGCAGTCGACGTCACGATTACGGGTTCCTCAACGCAGCAACTCGCCAAACTCACGAGCGGCGAGTACGACATCGGTATGCAGCAATCCGACCACGTTGTGCGCGGCGTCGAACGCGGCTCCGACTTGTTCATTATTATGGCGCACGCGCTCGCCCCCGAACTTACCCTGGTCGCGGCACCTGAAATCAAAACGGTTGACGATCTCAGAGGCCGCGACATCGCGGTCGATGGCGCGCGTACCGGTTATGCGCTGCTGTTGCGAAAATTACTCGCGGACAAGGGGCTTGCCGACGGTGCTTATACGTTTAAGGAAATCGGCGGGTCGCAAGAGCGCTTCGATTCGCTCAAATCCGGCGCCACCGTTGCGAGCCTCCTGAATCCGCCTTTTGACCGCAATCTGCAGGCGGCGGGCTTTCGCAGTCTCGGCACGACCGCCAGGTATTTTCCAACGTATCCGGGTTCAATCGCCGCGGCGCGTCGAAGTTGGGCAGTCCGCAATGAACAGGCATTGCTCGCTTACATACGCGCATTTCTGGCGGCGTATGCATGGCTGCAGGACCAAGCGAATAAGGAAGCGGCAATTAAGCTTTTGCCCGCGCGTCTGAATATCGATCGCGCAACCGCCAGCGAAGCCTATGATCAGATCGCCGCGCAACCGTTGCCGGAAATCAAGACCGCTGGCCTGCGCCAGGTGATCGCCGTAGTATGGGCGTCCGAGGGCAAGCAGGGTCCGCAGGAGGAGCCTGAAAAATACATGGATTTGTCATACCTCAACCAGGTGCTCAGCGCACGCTGATTGACTGACTCGACCGCGGGAGCGACCTCATGCATGACACCATTTCACCGCAACACGATGCGCTCGTCGCATCCGCAATCCATCACTGGGCGCCGCGGTTTGTTGCCAACGGCGTGCCACTGACGGATTTTCAGGAAGTCACCGCGGGAATTTCGCGGTGGGCCGAATGGTGCGGTGCGTGGAGCGCACGCGCTGCCGTACACGAAGCGATCGGCCGCCAGGCGCTTGCCGACGGCTTTAACTTGTCGGCCGGGCAGCACCTGACCACCGCCGGCGTGTGCTATCACTTCGCCAAGTTTGTGTTCGTGCTCGATGGTGACGAGATGCGCGCGGCGCATATGAAAGCGGTCGATTGTCGCAAGCTGGCATTGCCGCATCTGCGTCCCGCCGGCGAGTATGTGCGTATTCCTTTTGCGGGCAGGTCATTCGCGGGCGTGTTGCGGCGGCCGGCCGGTATCGAGCGGCCACCGGTCGTCGTCATGTGCATGGGTCTTGATTCGGCGAAAGAAGAGATGGACAGTTACGAGTCGCTGTTTCTCGCGCGCGGACTCGCGACGTTGAGTTTCGACGGGCCGGGGCAGGGCGAATCTGAATACGATATTCCGATCCGCGGCGACTATGAAGTCGCGGTCGAGGCGGTCGTTGACTGGGTCGAACAGCGCGCCGATGTTGATGCCGCAAAAATCGGTTTATGGGGTGTGAGTCTTGGCGGATATTACGCGCCACGCGCCGCCGCCTTCGAAAAACGCGTCAAAGCGTGCATTGCTTTGTCCGGGCCGTACAACATGGGCGCCGCGTGGGATGGATTGCCGGAACTCACGCGCGAAACGTTTCGCACGCGCGCGCATTGCCGCACTCAGGATGATGCGCGCAAAGTTGCCGCCACGTTGAGCCTCGAAGGCGTCGCGGCTAAAATCACTTGCCCGCTATATATCGTCACAGGCAAGCTTGATCGAGTAGTGCCCTGGCAGGACGCCGAGCGCCTCGCGCGCGAAGCCAGCGGCCCGGTCGAACTGGTTGTCATTGCTGACGGCAATCATGTCGCCAACAACCGCGCTTACAAATATCGCGCACAGTCGGCCGACTGGATGGCAGATCAGTTGAGCTAAGCGCGGCGGCTTGATGACGCCGGCCCGCGCCGGGCGGTGCAGCTTCAACGTAGTTGAATAAAGGAGGAGTAAATGATTTATCGGCTTATGCTCGTTTTGATTTGTGGCTTCGCAGCGACCGCGACGCACGGCGCCGACTCGTATCCTGGCAAGTCAATCCGCATGATCGTGCCGTTCCCGCCGGGTGCGGCGAGTGATTTTCTGGCGCGAACACTGGGCCAGAAGCTGAACGAGATGTACGGTCAACAGATCGTCATCGACAACCGGCCGGGCGGCGGCGGCATTGTCGGCAGCACGCTGGTCGCTAAAAGCGCGCCGGACGGCTACACGCTGGGGATGGTAGGCCAGCCGCATTTGATGCAGCCATTGCTGCAAAGAGAGCCGCCGTACCGGGCGCTCGACGACATTGCTTTCGTCACGCAAGTCGCGTCGCTGCCGAATGTGCTGGTGGTGTCGCCGCAATTGCCGGTCAAATCGGTGAGCGATGTGATTGCACTTGCGAAATCCAAACCGGGCCAGTTGAATTTCGGTTCGGCCGGCATCGGCAGCTCATCCCATATCGCGGGCGAGGCGTTGAAGGCTGCCGCCGGCATCGACATCGTGCATGTGCCGTTCAAACTGTTGCCCGACATTTTCGCCGAGATGCTCGCCGGCCGCGTGCAGCTATATATGTTCCCTTTGCCCGCCGTGATGCCGATGTTGAAGGACAGCAAGTTGCACGTGGTGGCGGTGGGAAGCCCGCAGCCGACGCCGTCACTACCCGGTGTGCCAACCATGTCGGACTCGGGTTTGCCGGGATTCCAGAGCGAGAGCTGGTTCGGTATCGTCGGCCCGGCGGGCATGTCACGCGGTCACATCGTGCAGCTCAACCGCGACGTCGCGAAGCTGCTCGCAACGCCGGAGCTCAAGGAACGTTTCCTGCGCCAGGGCGCGGTACCCGCAAACGGTACGCCCGAAGATTTCAAAAAATTGATGCAGACTGATTTTGCGAAATATCAGAAGCTCGTCAAAGAAGCCGGTATCTCGAGCCAGTGACTTCGAAAATGAGTAACCAGGAGGAAAGCACCATGCTGATCGCGAACGTAACCAGGTTGCTCGCGGGTGTATTGCTCGTTACAGCGGCGCCGGTCATCGCGCAGGAAAAATTTCCGACCAAGCCGATTCGCATGCTGGTGCCGTTCTCGGCCGGCAGTGCGACGGACTTTTTTGCGCGCGCGGTCGGACAGAAAATGGCGGAGAACTGGAACCAGCAGGTAGTTGTCGACAACCGGCCG
>JANXRI010000104.1 GCA_025353085.1 Betaproteobacteria bacterium | reverse complement strand
GGCCTGCAGCATCGCCTTGAAAAGCGTCTCCGCTTCCTGCGCGCCCGACACCGCGACGCGCCGGTTGAAGATAAAGAACGGCACGCCATTGATGCCGCCCTGGCGCGCCTCGAGGTCGCGGCTTGAAACCTGGTCTTTGTCCTCGTCGGAGCCGAGATAGGCTTCAAGCGGCGCGCGTTCAAGCCCTGCGCGCGCACCGATATCCGCCAGCGTCTGTTTGTCAGTCAGATTGGCGCCCTCCTTGAAGTAAGCGGCGAACAAGCTCTCCGCGACCTCATCTTCACGGCCTTGCTTCGATCCATACAACATGAGCCGGTGCGCATTCAGCGTATTAGGCTGAACCTTGATGCTGGCGAAATCAAAATCGATGCCGACTTCTTTACCGACGCCGGCGACGCGTTCATATTTATTGCCGCCTGGGCCCCACTTACTCTCGATGTACGCCTGGCGCGAGATGCCTTCTTCCGGCAGGTCGGGGTTCAACTGATAAGGCAGCCAGCGCACGGCCGGCGGTTCTTCATCGGGCGCCTGCGCCTGATACATCCGCAGGGCGGATTCCAGGCGGCGCTTGCCGATGAAACACCAGGGTCAAACCACGTCGGAGACGATGTCGATCGTGAGTTGCGGTTTCGCGCTCATGCTTTTCCCTCGAAAGTGGAGATGCCCCGAGTCTAGCGCGGGAGTGCAGGGCGCGTCGAGACGGCTCCGCTGTCAGCTCAGCATGCGCAGGCGACGCGCTGCTTCTTCGGCACGCGCATCATCGATTTCGCGCACCACGCTTTTAAGATCCACCGGCTTCAGGGTCTCGTCAAATCGCCCGCTCAACTGGACGTCAGGCGTTAGCGCGCCCTGCTCGTAAAGGCGCCAGATTTCCTTGCCGTATTCCGTGGTCAACAGCTCGGGCGCGCTACGGCCGAAATAAGTCGTGAGATTCGCGACGTCGCGTTCGAGCATCGCAGGCGCGTGGTTGTTGCCCGCCGCATTGACGGCTTGCGGCAAGTCGATGATAACCGGCCCGGCCGCGCCGAGCAGTATGTTGTATTCAGACAGGTCGCCGTGCACGATGCCGGCGGTCAGCATGCGCACGACTTCCTGCATCAACTGCGCGTGATAGGCGCGCGCCTCGTCGGCCGTGAACTCCAGATCATTGAGCCGCGGCGCGGGTTCGCCGTTCGCATCGGTCACGAGCTCCATCAAGAGCACGCCTTCGTGGAAATTGTACGGGGTGGGCACGCGCACGCCGGCCGCGGCGAGTCGGTACAGCGCGTCGACTTCGGCGCTCTGCCACGCTTCTTCCTGCACTTTGCGGCCATAGCGCGTGCCTTTTTGCATCGCGCGCGCATGGCGGCTGTTCTTGGTCTTGCGGCCTTCCGTGTAATCCACCGCCTGGCGAAAACTGCGTTTATTGGCTTCCTTGTAGACCTTGGCGCAACGTATCTCGTCGCCGCAACGAACCACAAAAATCATCGCTTCCTTGCCGCTCATCAACTGGCGGATCACTGCGTCGATCAAGCCGTCTTCTACGAGAGGCTCAAGCCGTTTGGGAATTTTCATGGCGCAATTATGGGGCTTTTCTGCAGCGCCGCCGCGGCTATCCTCGCCGCGATGTTCGATAGCATGTCTCTCGCGTCCGCCGATATTTACCCGCACCACGATTAGGACTACGATGCTTGTTCGCGCCAACACGGCGGCGCCGGCCACACGGCCCCGTGTCAAACCAAAAAAAGGGAGGAGAAATGAAAAAGGACGGATTCGATCGCCGCGCGTTTCTGAAAAGCGCGGTCGCCGGCGGCGCTGCCGCCGCAACCGTTAGCGTTCCTCAATCGGTACAGGCTCAGCCAACGGCCGCAACCGCGGCGGCCACGGCGCAAGGCTACGCATTTCTTAATCCGGAAGAGGGCGCGTTCGTCGAAGCGCTCGTCGACCACATGGTGCCGGCCGATGAATTGACGCCCAAGGGTACCGATCTAGGACTCAACATTTTTATCGATCGCTCACTCGCCGGCGGTTGGGGTAAAGGCGACCGCCTTTATATGCAGGGCCCATGGAAAACCGGCGTGCCGAGCCAGGGTTACCAGTTGCCGCTCACGCCGGCAGAGCTTTACCGAAACGGCATTGCGGCCGCCAACGTGCATTGCGTTAAAACCTACAAGAAAACTTTCGACAAAGTTACGGCCGCCGAGCGCGAGGAATTTCTGCTCGCGCTGCAAGCCGGCAAAGTGACGTTCGAGAACGGACCGCCCTCGCGCACATTCTTCACGACCGTTTATCAAACCGTCATGGAAGGCATGTTTGCGGATCCGATGTACGGCGGCAATCGTAACAAGGCGGGCTGGAAGTTGATTGGCTTCCCCGGCGTAATCGCGGTGAACTATCAAAACATCGAAAAATATCGAGACAAGCCGTTTCCGGTCAATCCGGTCGGCATCGCGGACATGAGCTAAAGGAGCGCACATCACATGGCAAAAAAACTGAAAGAAGTCGATGTTGTGCTGGTCGGTCTGGGTTGGACGGGCGGCATTCTCGCGAAAGAATTGACCGAAGCCGGCATGCAGGTCGTGGCGCTCGAACGTGGCGGCATGCGCAGCACGGAGAACGACTATTCGGTCCCGCATGTGCGCGACGAGCTGCGCTTCGTGCATCGTCACGATCTCATGCAAAACACCCAGCGCGACACCTTGACGGTGCGCAACAACGTGTCGCAGGAAGCGCAGCCGATGCGGCGACTCGGCTCGTTTTTGCCCGGCGAAGTCGTCGGCGGCTCGGGCGTGCACTGGAGCGGCCACACCTGGCGCTGGACCGATCAGGAATTCAAGATTCGCAGCCTCTATGAAGAGCGCTACGGGAAAAAATTTATCCCTGACGACATGACGATCCAGGACTGGGGCATTACCTACGCCGAACTCGAGCCGTATTACGAAAAATTCGAATACACCGCGGCGGTGTCGGGTAAAGCCGGCAATTTGCGCGGTCAGTTGCAGGCGGGCGGCAATCCGTTCGAGGCGCCGCGCCAGCGGGATTACGCGCTGCCGCCTTTGACGCCGATACTCGCGAGCCAGGTGTTCAGCGAGGCCGCGAAGAACAACGGCTACCATCCGTTCCCGCGGCCAAGCGCCAACGCATCGCGTGCTTACACCAATCCGGACGGTTCGCACTTCGGGGCTTGCCAGTATTGCGGTTATTGCCAGCGCTTCGGCTGCGAAGCGAACGCGAAGGGTAGCCCGCACATGACGGTGATTCCGATTGCGATGAAGAATCCGAATTTCGAATTGCGCACGCATGCGTGGGTGACCAGGGTGTTGAAGGATTCAACGGGCAAGCGCGTGACCGGCGTGCTCTATACCAACACCTTGACGGGCGAAGAGGTCGAGCAACCTGCCCGCATGGTCGCGTTGACTGCTTATGCGATAAACAATGTGCACCTGATGCTGCTGTCGGGCATCGGCAGGCCGTACGACCCCGTCAGCCAGCAGGGCGTCGTGGGCAAGAACTACTGCTATCAGACCGGCGCATCGGCGACGTTGTTTTTCGAGGGCCGTCACTTTAATCCATTTATGAATGCCGGCGGCTCGAATGCGACGATCGATGACTTCAACTCCACCAACTGGGAGTTCGACCGCGCGAAGGCTGGCTTCATCGGCGGCTATAACGTTGGCGGCGGCTTCAACACCGCATTGCCAATCGGCTATCGACCGGTGCCGCGCGGCACGCCGTCGTGGGGCAAGGCATGGAAGTCTGCCACTGCGAAGTGGTACCAGACGGCGATGAACATCAGTGCAAGCGGCGCGGTAATGTCCAACCGCTATAACTATTACGATCTCGATCCGACGTATCGCAACGCGTTCGGGCTGCCGCTCATGCGCATGACCTTCGATTACAAGGAGAATGAACACAAGATGGGACGGCATGCGGCGCAGGTCATCAACGATATCGCCAAGTCGATGAATCCGACATCGTTCAACCCGGCGATCGCGCGCACTGAACCGTGGACCGTCGTGCCGTACCAAAGCACGCACAACACCGGCGGCACCATTATGGGCACCAACCCTGGGAACAGTGTGCTGAACAAATATTTGCAAAGCTGGGATTGTCATAACTTGTTCGTCGTTGGCGCAAATGTCTTCGCGCATAACAACTCGTACAATCCAACCGGTCCGGTCGGAGCGCTCGCGTACTGGACCGCGGACGCCATCAAAAACCAGTATATGAAAAACCCCGGTCCGCTGGTGTCGGCATGAAGCGCTCGATCATTGTGTTAGCTGCGGTGGCGGGCGCGCTGGTCAACAGCGTCGCGCATTCAGATGTAAAGAGCGGCGAGAAATTGTTCGAAGAATGCCGCGCGTGCCATGCGATAGAGCGCGGCGTGAACGGCGTCGGTCCGGATCTGCACGGAGTGTTCGGCCGTCGCGCCGGTGCGCTCGAAGATTTTCGCTATTCGCCGGCGCTCAAGAAAAGCGGCATTACATGGTCGCGCCAGACGCTCGATGCATACGTACTCGATCCGCAGAAGGCGGTGCCGGCTAATCGCATGCCGTACGGCGGCATGCCGGAAGCGCGCGACCGCGCTGATTTGCTCGAATATTTGCAGCAGGAATTTAAATAAAGTCGAGCGGAACGCCCGGCGTTAGCGCGCAGAGTAAATACGCCTTCCCCTTTGCCCCGCAGGAAATCCCCTCGGGGGACAAGGGGAAGGCCGGGATGGGGATGGGTTGGTTATATGGATGCATCTCTGGTTTAGACCCATCCCCACCTCGGGTCCACCCCCTGAAAGGGAGGATGAGTACGGCGCTTCGCGGTGATTAAATCACTTTCCTTTCACGCAGCGACCCAATCTCTACATCGCTATAGCCGAATTCGCGCAAAATTTCATCGTTGTGCTGGCCGCGCTCGGGCGGTGCCGTGCGCAGCTTGAGCGGATCAGTCCCCAGATTCACGCCCTGACCGACGAGATTCATGCGGCCCAGCGTCGGATGATCGACCGGTTGCGCGATGCCGATGTGCTTGATCTGGGGATCGTTGAACATCTGGTCGATCGTATAAATCGGACCGCACGGCACACCGGCCTTGTTCAGAAGTTCGATCCACGCCGAACTCGTGCG
>JANXRI010000044.1 GCA_025353085.1 Betaproteobacteria bacterium | reverse complement strand
GCGCTGTGTCGTCGCCTTGTTGGCCTGCCACGGCGAGCCAGTAATAAGCCTGGCGCAAATCCCGGTCGACGCCTTTGCCCTCCGAATACATGCGGCCGAGGTCGGCTTGCGCCTGCACGTGACCGCGAATGGCGGCCTCTTTGCGCAGGCGCGCCGACTCCGCGAAATTCTGCGGGATGCCGTCGCCGACAAAGTAAAGCGTGCTCAGGCTGTATTGCGCGCCGGGATCGCGCTGAATTGCGGCGAGGTTCAGCCACTTCAACGCAAGCCGCATATTTTTCTCGACTCCGTAGCCGCGCGCATACATGAGGCCCAGCGATGTTTGCGCGCGCACGTCGCCTTGCTTGGCAAGTTTTTCGTACCATTGCGCCGCGAGTTTGAAATCCTGGTCGACGCCTTTGCCGAGGTAATACGCCTCGGCAAGCTGGCGGGTCGCCGTTTTGTCGCCTGCGTCCGCGCGGATTTTTAAGTCGTTAAGCGGCAGGTTCGTTTGTGCGGCGGCAATGCCGGCGACAAGCGCGAGAGCGGCGATGACCAGGGCTGAACGTGGGCGCGGGAAGCTCATGTTGCGCGATCGTAAACGGTCAACTTGAAGCTGTACGGATTCTTTTCATCGGCGGCATGCGCTGTTATGGCGCCCGCGCGCCACTGCTGCATATCGAATTCCGGCATGTAAGTGTCGCCGGCAAATTCGGCATCGACTTCGGTGAGATATAGGCGGTCCGCGCGCGGCAGTGCAGCGGTGTATAGCTGCGCGCCGCCAATCACGCAAATTTCGTCGTCGTCGCCGCACGCTGCAATCGCGTCGTCCAGCGTCGACATTACGATTGCTCCTTCAACCCGATAATCCGGCTGCCGTGACACGACGACCGTCGTGCGGCCTGGCAACAGCCGTGCAATCGATTCCCAGGTGTTGCGGCCCATGATCATATGATGGCCCATAGTGATGGCCTTGAACATTTTCAATTCAGCCGGTAGATGCCACGGTATGCCTTGATTCGCGCCGATCACGCGGTTTTTTGCCATGGCCACGATCAGCGAAATGCGTGAACGGCGCGGCGCTGAAACATCGCCGATTGCGGATGGGCGTTGCTCGTTGTTGATTATCGCCGCACTCACACCGCGATGGGCGCCTTGATCGCCGGCAGCGGAGCGTAATGTTCGAGCGTGAAATCCGCATACGTGAAATCGAACAGGTTTTTGACGGCCGGGTTGAGCCGCAGCGACGGCAGTTTGCGCGGCTCGCGTGAAAGCTGTTCGCGTGCCTGATCGAGATGGTTCATATAAAGGTGGGTGTCGCCGAACGTGTGCACAAAATCGCCGGCCTTCAGGCCGCATACCTGCGCGACCATCATCGTCAGCGCCGCGTAGGACGCGATATTAAACGGCACGCCGAGAAAAATATCGGCACTGCGCTGGTAGAGCTGGCACGATAGCTTGCCATCGGCGACATAGAACTGGAAAAACGCGTGGCACGGCATCAGCGCCATCTTGTTAAGATCCGCTACGTTCCAGGCGGAAACAATCATGCGCCGGGAATCCGGATTTTCGCGGATTTGCTCGAGCACCTGGCTCAACTGGTCGATGTGCCGCCCGTCAGGTGCCGGCCACGAACGCCACTGATAACCATACACCGGGCCGAGATCGCCGTTTGCATCCGCCCATTCGTCCCAGATGCTGACGCCGTTGTCTTTCAGATATTTGACGTTAGTGTCGCCTTTGATAAACCATAAAAGCTCGTGAATGATCGACTTCAGATGCACTTTCTTGGTTGTGAGCAGCGGAAAACCCGCGCCCAGGTCGAAGCGCAGTTGTGCGCCGAATACGGACAGCGTGCCGGTGCCGGTGCGGTCGCTCTTCTTGGCGCCGTTCGATAACACGTGCTGCATCAGGTCGAGATAATTGCGCATCTGGGTTCTTGGCGGGTGATGAAATAGCGGGTCCGAACGACAGCGGAATTCTAGTCGATATTATTTGCGTAAGGTTTTTGGAGTATCCAGTTCACGATCGCGCCGACGGTGTCGATCTCTCTGCCTAAAAAGCCGTGCGCGCTGAACGCTTCGCAACTATCCGAAGTCGGCGGTTGACCGCCCTTCACGGTGATCAATGGATAGCGCGCGGCTTCCGCAAGCCGGCGGGCTTCGCGATAAGGCGTGTAGGCGCAACGGTCGTCAGCGTGATGCACGAGCAGCACGGGCGCGCTGATTTCGGCAAAATTGAAACCACTTACTCCCTGACCCGATCGCGCGGCGACATACATCGACGAAGTCAGGATCACGCCGCTGACATTGTTGCCGAGTGCGCGGCCCGCGGCGGCGGCCGAGGTGCTGCCACGGCTGGTTCCGATCAGAAAAACCGGCAGATTGACGAAGCGTTTTTTCAAATCGGCGACGACCGCGGCGACATCGGCTACGTGACTGTCGCCGAGGCGGAACCGGTCTTGCATCCCCGGCGATTGATCGGATGGCGTGTCCATGATTGCCGCCGCCACGCCGCCTTCGACAAATGCGAGCCGCGAGCGGATCAAAAAATTACCGCCGTTATATTTAATCTCGCCGTTTTGCATGCGTAGCTGAATGTTGCCGAAGCTGCCGGGAAACAACAGTGCGACTGCCGCTGGCTCGGCCGGCGCCAGCAGAAGAAATGATTGCGTGACGTTATCGCGCGTTGGAAGTGTCACGAGTTCTTGTGCTGCCGCATGCGCCGCCGTGAGCAACGACAGCAGCACGGCGAAATTAATGCGCGCCGTGATCGTGATCGCCGCTGGCCGGAGTATTCGCACGGAAAGATTATAATTGGCATGCCTTTGCTATCACAGGAAAATAATGTTCGCCAAACTCATTCAGCACCCTGCCGCGGCCACCAGCGCCGCGTTGCGCAAACACTCCCATATACTTTTTATCCTGCCGCCTTCGCGGCAACTGTCGACCGACTGGCCGGCTGCCGACGTACTTGCGTCACTCATTTCACGCCGTCGCCTGAAAGCGGCCGACCTCGCGAAGTCGCCGGTCAGCGGCAATTTGCAGCACGGCGCGCTTGCGAGCTGGGTGATGCTCGACACTGCAAAGTCAGCGTTCGAGCAACAGGCTGCGGTGCGCGGCGCGATGCAACCGCTGCTCGCCGAAAATCCGGCCGAAATTGCGCTCGTCGTATGCGGTGATGCATTACATAGTCGCGCGGCCTCGCAAGTTGCAGTGTATTGCGCGTGGGTCAACGGAGTCCCGCTGCCGGAACGCAAACGCAAGGCTTCGCGCAAGCCGCTTAAAGCAATTTACTTGTATGGCGAAGCTGACGTTAATGCGTTCGGCACAGCGCGTGCGCGCGCGGAAGGCAATGTGCTATGCCGAGAACTCACGATGTTGCCACCGAATGAACTTACGCCCGAGGCCTACCGCCAGCGGATTAAAGCGCTCGCGAAAGAAAATGGCTGGCAGCGCGAAGAACTTGGCTATTCGCAACTGAAAAAAATGGGTGCCGGCGCGTTTTGCGCGGTGGCCCAAGGCAGTGAAAAACGCGATGCCGCGATCGTGCATCTGACGTATAAACACCCGGGCGCGACACGTAGCATATCGCTGGTTGGCAAAGGCATTTGCTTCGACACCGGCGGCCACAATCTCAAGCCCGCCAAGTACATGTACTCGATGCATGAAGACATGAACGGCTCGGCGGTCGTGTTGGGCATCCTGCTCGCCGCCACGCGCATGAAATTGGCGGCCAACATCGATTGCTGGCTTGCGATTTCGCGCAACGATATCAGTCCGCGCGCCTATCATCAGAACGAAGTCGTGACTGCGCTGAACGGCACCACGATCGAAGTCATGCACACCGATGCCGAAGGGCGCATGGTGCTCGCCGATACGCTGACACTGGCCGCGCGGGAAAAGCCGGACCTCATCCTCGACTTTGCGACTTTGACCGGTAGCATGCACGCCGCGTTAGGCGACCGCTATAGCGGCATCTTTACGACGAGTGATGAATTGGCGACGCAGGCGGTGGCCGCCGGGCGCACGGCGGGCGAGCGTGTTTGCGTGTTTCCGCAGGACGACGATTACGACAGCGCGCTTGACAGCAAAATCGCCGACGTAAAGCAATGCACGCTCGATGGCGGCCCTGACCACATACTCGCCACGCGCTTTCTCAAGCGCTTCGTCGGCAACGTGCCGTGGATACACATGGATTTATCGGCGAGCAGCAGCAAGGGCGGG
>JANXRI010000036.1 GCA_025353085.1 Betaproteobacteria bacterium | reverse complement strand
CGCCGCATGGTTTGTGACGGCTTTAGCATTCGCCGGCGCCAGCGGGTGCGTGATCGCGCAAAATTATCCAGGTAAACCGATTCGACTGATCGTCCCGTTCGGTCCGGGTGGCGGCACGGATTTGATCGCGCGCACGCTGAGTCAGCGCCTGACCGAAGCGCTCGGCCAATCAGTCGTCGTCGACAATCGCGCCGGCGCCGGCGGCGTGATCGGCGCAGATCTCGTCGCCAAGGCGCTACCCGACGGCTACACGCTGCTCATGGGAACGCCCGGCCCGCTAACGATCAATCCGGCGCTGGTTACGAAAATGCCGTATACGCTCGCCGACTTTGCGCCGATCGCGTTGATGACGATCAGTCCATTCATGCTCGTCGTGCATCCGGCGGTGCCGGTCAAGTCGGTCAAGGAATTGATCGCGCTCGCGCAGAGCAAACCGAACACGCTGAATTTCGGTTCGGCGGGCAATGGCTCGGTCGCGCATCTCGCCGGCGAGCAATTCAAGGCGCTGGCCGGCGTGCAGATCACGCACATACCTTATAAAGGCGGCGGTCAATCGCTGATCGATTTGCTAGGCGGTCAATTGCAGATGGTGATCGACAATTTGCCGACGGTGCTGCCGCAAGTGCGCCTTGGCAAATTGCGAGGGCTCGCGGTCGGCACCCCAAAAAGATCGGCGCTGGTGCCGGAGTATCCAACCATGATTGAAGCCGGCGTTCCCGGTTATGAAGCGAGCACCGCGTCTGGCGTGCTCGCGCCGGCGAAAACATCGCGGGCAATTCTGCTGCGGCTCAACCGCGAACTCAATGCAATCGTCGGCACGGCGGAAATTAAGGAGAGATTTTTCGTGCAGGGCCTCGAAGTGGTCGGCGGCACGCCGGAGCAATACGCGCAACATCTTGATGATGAGTTGAAGCTCAATGCGCGTATCGTCAAGGCCGCCGGCATAAAGATCGAATGACAGAGCGAATGACGCGCAGCTTGGCACGTTCTACAATAAACCCTTACTGCCGCGCATGCAGCAATGAAGACAGGATGAAATTTATGTGGCGAACATTGCTGGCCTGCGTCGTAACGGCTGCGGCATCCAACGCGTCCGCGCAAGTATTCGAATGCATCAATTTGAGTGGCGACAAAGAATACTCGCGTTTCTGCCCGCCCGGCACCGTGCAGCAACGGCAGATTTCAAAGGGCGGCGAAGCAGGCAGCGAGGCGGCGCCCTCCGTACCCGCGGGCCCGGCCGTGGCGCCCAAGTCGATCGAGATGCGCGAAGCGGAGTTTCGGCAGCGTTTAATCGAGCGCCAGGAAGTTGAAGCTGCCGCCGAGGCGGAAAAAACAAGGGCCGAAGAATTCGAGCGCAACTGCCTCGAAGCGAGGACGCAGCTTCGTGTCGTGATGGAGGGGCAAAGGATGCAGCGCTTTGATCCCGCCACCGGGGAGAGGATTCAGTTTACCGATGAAGATCGCGCCGAAGCCGCGGAACGCCAACGCAAGGCGATCGCGCAGTGGTGCAAGTAAGCGCATCGCTGCAGGCGCGGACCGGCAGCGCCCGCTGAAAACGCGTTAGCCAACTGTTTTAAGACGCAGAAACGCCGCTGGCGCGGCAGCTTTTTGACTCGCCAGTGATCGCCGCTTTATTTCGGGGAACGATTGTACATTCGGCGCTTTGCCGAGCAGGCAGCTCACGGCGGCCGGATAGCCGACCAACAACGTCGTGCCAAGCAATGCAGGCTGGCGCGATCTTTCAACCGTGTGGCGTTCGAATATGAATTCCGTGTAAGCGGCGCTGCCCGGCGAAAAATACACTTCGCAATGGCCCAGCTTCGCGCGCCGGGTGAATACGGCCGAGCTTGAGCCCGGATCGTGCAGCAGAAAGAAGCGGGCGACGTCCGCGCGTATTTTTTCCAGCTCGCCCGCCGCTATCTCCGCGGGTTCCAGCAAAATCACGCACCAGTCAGTTGCCATTCGAGATATCCCCTGAGCTGGGGCGCTTTTTTTCCGCGCACCCCGCATTGCGCGGATTTCAACATTGCAGTTGCACGCATCTATTAAATCAATATATAAGAGCCTGCATAGGAACTTTATCACGACGATATTGCCTGGTTTCTGATTCAAAGGTTCACTCGCATTTGCGGGGTCCTCGCCAACATTCAATCAAGGATTAGCGATGCGCAACCTATTGCCGCATGCCGAGAAAGTCGCCGCACTTCTCACGCAACGCAAAGAAACGGTCGCCGTTGCCGAATCATCGGCGGGCGGGCTGATCGCGGCTGCTTTGCTCTCAGTGCCGGGTGCATCTGCTTATTTTCTCGGCGGCGCCGTGTTGTATACGCGCGTTGCCTGGCGGACGCTGAAGGATTTCGACGACGCACAGTTCGAAGGCACGCGGCCGGCGACCGAAGCGAATGCGCAGATACGCGCGCGCATCATTCGCGTGCGCTTTGGCGCCGACTGGGGCATCGGCGAAACCGGTGCGGCCGGACCGACGGGCGGGCGCTATGGCAATCCGGCGGGACTCGCGTGCATCGCGGTCGCCGGCAAAAGCGAGCGCGCCGCCATTATTGAAACCGGCAGCGCCGACCGTGTTGCAAATATGCATGCGTTTGCGGCTGGCGCGCTCGATTTGCTGGCACAAAGCCTCGCATGAAGCTGAAGTCCGCTGGCTGTTGGCTGAGCGCGGCGTGGGGTGCGGCTGCACTGCTCGGCTTCTCAATGCTCGCGTGCGCCCAACCGGGCGTCTGGAAGCCGGAAAAAAATATCGAGATCGTGGTGGGCCTCACGGCCGGCAGTTCGCAGGACCGCAGCGCCCGCGCAATCCAGCATATCGCCCAGTCCAAAGCGCTGCTGGGTGTCAACACCACAGTCGTCAACCGGGTGGGCGGCGGCGGCAATGTCGCATGGAATTATCTAGCTTCGCATGCGGGTGACGCGCATTGGCTGCAAATCGCGTCACCGACAATTCTGACCAATTACATCATCGGCACTTCACAATCGACATTTACCGATTACACGCCGCTCGCCTTGCTCGGCAACCAGTACATCGGTTTTGCCGTGCGCGCGGAGTCGCCGTTGAAGACGGTGCGCGAACTTGCCGAGCGGCTGCGTGCCGACCCCGCAGGCGTGTCGATCGGGACTAATAGTCTCGGCAGTTATCTGCACATCGTGTGTGCGTTGACTGCGCGCTCGGCCGGGGTTGATCCCAAGAAGTTGAAGCTGGTTATTTTTCAGGGCGGCGAGTTGATGACGGCGGCCCTCGGCGGTCATGTCGACGTGATTGCAACGGTGTCATCGAATCTCTTGCCGCACGTGCAGGGCGGCAAGCTGCGTATGCTCGGGATTTCCTCGGCGCGCCGGCTGACCGGTCCGCTCGCGCAAACGCCGACCTTGAAAGAGCAGGGTATCGATGTGGTGCTCGCGAACTGGCAGGGCGTATTCGGCCCGCCCAAGCTGGCGCCTGCCCAAATTGCGTACTGGGACAGCCTGTTCGGGCGGCTCGTCAAAACGGACGAGTGGCGCCGTGACCAGGAACAGAATTTGTGGGAATCGGAATATCTGCCGGCGGCCGAGTATGTGCGTTTCCTTAAAACGGATTACGAGCAGGCGAAGGCAGTCTTTATCGAGCTCGGGCTCGCGCGCAAGGACTTCTGACGGACAGCGTGATCGCTGAACGTATACACCGCTCTACGGCTTAAATCGAAAGGCAGTTCACCCGTGTTTTCCGCAACCCCACCCATCACGCGCGCGCTCATCATCGCCAACGTCGCGATGTTTATTCTCGACCTCCTGGTCGGCGATCCGCTGATTCTGTATCTCGCGTTATGGCCGGTCGGCAGCATGACCATGACAGGCGGCAGTCTTGGATTTCAGCCTTGGCAGGTCATTACTTACAGTTTTTTGCACGGCAATCTCACACATCTCTTCTTCAACATGTTTGCGCTTTACATGTTCGGCGGCGACCTAGAAAGGTTGTTTGGCGAGAGGCGGTACTTCAATCTTTATTTCGTAAGCGTAATTTCTGCCGCGATCGTGCAGCTTATTTTCTCGGCGCTTGCCGGCGGCGATCCTTATCCAACTGTTGGCGCGTCGGGCGGCGTGTTCGGATTGCTCCTCGCGTACGCGATGTATTTCCCGCGCCGCACGCTGATTCTGTTGTTTCCGCCGATCCCGATGCCGGCGTGGTTGTTCGTGTTGTTATATGGTCTGCTCGAACTTTTTTTCGGCGTGACCGGCACTGCTGCCGGCGTTGCGCACTTCGCGCATCTGGGCGGCATGCTCGGCGCGTGGTTGCTTATCCGCAGTTGGCGTAGCCGGCCGCCCTCGAGCGGCCGCTGATTTGCAATTATTGATCTTTCGTGACTATTCAGCCTGAGGCAGGCATAGGGGCGTGCCCCAAGAAGGTCAAGCGCAATACCTCGAACAAATTATGTCCTTGCTTGTGCATGGTATCGAGATAGGAGCGGATGATGCAGAAATTCTGCGCGCCGTTGAG
>JANXRI010000001.1 GCA_025353085.1 Betaproteobacteria bacterium | reverse complement strand
GGCAAAACGTCAAACCGGGATCAATTCAAAAAACATATTTTCTATGAGGCGCGGCCTTTACTCCGGGACCGGGCTTGTCCAACAAACGGTTCAGATCGCGGCTCGCTTCGCTCGCGCGATCTAACCTTAGTCGTTAGGCCGCCGTAAGTCTGACTTTACTCACATTGCCCAGATTTACGTGCTGTTTGGTCCGCCAAAGATCGTGATTGTATTGCATTGCCAGCCAACTCTCCGGAGAACGGCCAAGCGCCTTGGAAAGGCGCAATGCCATTTCAGGACTGATGCCATTGGTCCCTGTGAGCACTCGATTCAGGGTGGATGCAGCAACTCCGAGCTTGGCGGCCAATTCGCGGCCGCGGAGACCGTTCGGCTTCAAATAAACCGCGGTAATAAATTCACCGGGATGAGGTGGATTGTGCATAGTCATTTAGTGGTAGTCCTCATATTGTAAAACAAAGCCGTGCCCATCCTTGAACTCGAACGTCAAACGCCAGTTCCCATTCACCCATACGGACCAATGGCGTGGCGCAAGCCCTGTCAGTGAGTGCAGGCGAAACCCTGCGATTTACACGGTTATATGAAGTGCGCCGTGGAGTGACAGTCGTAAACGCGGGCATAAGCGGATCGAGGGAGGGGCAGTTATCATTTTTTCAAGACCTTCAACAACTCGCCTGCCGCCGCCGGCGCGCGCTCCTTCGCACCGTTGATGAAAAACATAAATACATCGCGAGGCTGCTTGGTGGCGGGTTTCTTTTCGATGTGCGGCAGGCCCGCCGGCTCGCCGCCTTGTGCCCATGTGTGAGCGGCTTTTGCCCATGACGTGAGCGCTTTGCGCGTATAGCCGGTGGCGACCTTCGCGTCGGCGCGCATGAGCCGTGCATAGACGAAGTCGGCGGTCAGATCGGCGATCGATTGATATTCGGCGGAATCCGCGAAGACGACAGCCGCGCCGCGGGCACGCGCGAGCGCGATAAATTCCGCGTTGCCGAAACTTGGATGCCGCACTTCGAGCGCATGACGCAGCGGTATGCCGCCCGCCTTGGCGGGCAGCAAGTTGAGAAAGCGTCCGAAGTCTTCCGGATCGAACTTCTTGGTCGGGCCGAATTGCCATAGCAGCGGCCCGAGCTTGTCACCGAGCTCTGCGATCCCGCTGTTAACGAAACGCTCGATTGCTTCGCCGGCTTCGGCAAGTACTCTGCGAACGGTGATATAGCGCAGCACTTTTACCGAGAACATGAAATTGTGCGGTGTCTCGTCGCGCCACTTCGCAAAGCTGGCGGCTGTGGGCGTGCGATAGTAAGTTCCGTTGATCTCAATCGCCGTAACCTGCCGGCTCGCATATTCGAGTTCGCGCTTTTGCGTGAGTTCGGCCGGGTAGAAGTTGTCGCGCCATGGCTTATACGTCCAGCCGCCGATGCCCACGCGGATGCGAGTCGCCTCTAGCTTGACTGCGGGTTTGCGGACGGGCGGTGGAACGTCCGCAATGCCTCGCGGTCTTTTAGTCATGCGATCTCCTGTTGTTTACGTTGGCTGCGCCGGCTGGAATATACCGCGCATCGAGAGGAGTCACTTTCGCGCCGAAGGCAGCGCGCTCGAACGCTATGCCGCTGTGTTTAATGCAACCGAAATCAATTCGTCGTTTCGCAATGAGCATCGACAGTCCACTTACGAGCGCTGGGCCGCGAGTGTGCCGGCGTCGTTTCGATTTTCGGTCAAGTTGTCGCAAGTCATTACGCATGAGCGCCGCCTGGTCCGTGTGCATTCAGTGTTGCCGCCGTTCCTTGATGCCATCAATGCGCTCGGCACAAAACTTGGCGCGCTGCTTATGCAGTTGCCGCCGAGTTTCGAGTTCGCGCCGCGAGTCGCCGGACGTTTTTTCGACCGCCTGCGTAAGCGGCATGCAGGCCCCGTCGTATTGGAACCGCGTCACGCCACATGGTTCAGTGCCGATGCCGTCCAGATTCTGCATGAGTATGCGATCGGGAAGGTTGCCGCGGATCCTCCGCCCGTCGAATCCGCGGCAATCGCGGCCACATGGGACGACGCGACTTACTTTCGCCTGCACGGATCGCCTTGCATCTATTACTCGCCATATTCTGACACCAGCATTAAATACCTGGCCGCCACGTTGACCGCAAAATCGGCATCGCGCACCAGACCTGTTTGGTGCATTTTCGACAACACCGCATCCGGCGCAGCAGCCGGCAATGCGTTGTCACTTGTCACCAATCTCGCCAAAACAAAAGGCTCGCAAACCATCGCGCGCAATAAAAAAGGGGGCGTGCGCCCCCTTTCCTGAACAGCCGTGCTTCGAACCGCGCTACTTACTGCACAGGCGAGAATTTTGCCGGCATGACGATTTTGTTTTCCTGCATCACGTACGGAATGCTTTTGCCGCCGTTTTTGGCGGCAACCACGGAAGGCGGCCAGATGCCGGCGTCCTTGGCTTTGTCGCGCGTGTTGTTGCGTGCATCGAGCGTCGGGTAGGCCCAGATGTGCAGCCATTTGTTGAGGCCACCGAGTTCCGAGTAGCCGCAGAAACATAAGGGGCTCAATTTGACGCGCTCCGGCAGCGCGTTACCCCAGTTATCCAGCACGTTGGGCAGTGCGCCCGGTGCATAAGTGTAAGTACGCATTTCGAAATAAGGGCCGACTTTGCCCGGCTTGAGTTCCGGCGAGAACGGCGCGGGGATAAAGATGTCGCTGCGCTGCGCGGTCAGAAATTCGCCCGTTTTCGGCGGCCAGGTCTTGTCGGCGACGGCAGCGGCGCGGATGCGCGTGCGTTCTTCGAGATCTTTGTATGGCCAGATATGAATGATCTGGTTCAGCGGGCCGATTTCGGTGTGAAAGAACGCGGCGAGCAGCGAATGTTTCTTGCGGTGCTCATACGCTTCGGCAAAGCGCTTTTCAACTTCGGCCAGCGAGCCCGGCTTGATGTCGTAGGTCCTGATTTCGTAAATCATGAGTTTCCCTTGGTAAAAAGTTATTCGTGACGATGTTTGAAGCGCCGGCTTTCCGGTGCGAAGCTTCAGGCCGCCTGTCTCAAGGGCTCTTGAGCGACTCCGGAATGTCGAACTTTACCATTGGCTCGGCTATCACGGACAGGCTGAAGATCGTAAAGACAACCATCAGCAGCGTCAGCGGGATTGTCGCGAGCGCAGCTTCGCGGCGGGCGCCTAATTCGCGCAGCGCCAGCCGGTGCGCAAGCCAGACGGCAATGACGTGCCCGCCAACGATCGCGACGAGCGCGACATACC
>JANXRI010000385.1 GCA_025353085.1 Betaproteobacteria bacterium | reverse complement strand
GATCAACGCATCGACTTCCGCCATGCTGTTGTAAAAAGCAAACGACGCGCGTGACGTCGCCGGCACCTTGAAGCGCCGCATTACGGGCTGCGCGCAGTGGTGGCCGGTGCGTATCGCAATGCCGTCCTGATTGAGCAGCGTGCCGACATCGTGCGGGTGCACCCCCTCGATTGCGAACGACAGCACCGCCGCTTTTTTCTCCGCGGTGCCGATGATGCGCACGCCCGGCATGCCGTTAACCTGTTCGGTCGCGTAGTTGAGCAAATCGATTTCGTACCCGGCAATCTTGTCCATGCCGACCGACGAAAGATAATCGACGGCTGCGCCCAGGCCGATCGCCGCGGCAATCGGCGGCGTGCCCGCTTCGAATTTATGCGGGATCGTGTTGTAAGTGGTTTTCTCGAACGTAACGGACAGGATCATGTCGCCACCGCCCTTGAACGGCTGCATGCGCTCGAGTATCGCGGCTTTGCCGTAGAGGATGCCGATGCCGGTCGGTCCACAGAGTTTGTGCCCGGAGAACGCGTAAAAATCGCAATCGAGTGCCTGCACGTCGACCGGCAGATGGGGCGCGGCCTGCGCGCCGTCGACCAGCACCGGCACGCCGCGCGCATGCGCGAAATCAATCATGTGCTTGACCGGGTTGATCGTGCCGAGCGCATTCGATACATGCATGACGCCGACGAATTTGGTGCGCTCGTTGAAGAGCTTCTCGTACTCGTCGACCAGCAACTCGCCCGCGTCATTGATGGGCACGACGCGGATTTTCGCGCCCTTCTCTTCGGCCAGCATCTGCCACGGCACGATGTTCGAATGGTGCTCGAGCGTCGTCAGAATGATTTCGTCGTCGCGGCTGATGAACTTGCGTCCATAGCCGTGCATGACGAGATTGATGCCCTCGGTGGTGCCGCTCGTGAAGATGACTTCGCGGTCTTCGCGCGCATTGATGAAGCGTTGCAGTTTGCGCCGCGCTTCTTCATACGCGCCGGTCGCGACCTCCGACAAATAATGCACGCCGCGATGAATATTCGCGTGCTCTGTCTGCTGGTAACGCACGAGGCGATCGATCACCGGCTGCGGCATCTGGCTCGACGCCGCATTGTCGAGATAGACGAGCGGCTTGCCGCCGACTTTCAGATTCAGTATCGGAAAATCCGCGCGGATGCGCTTGATGTCGAGCGCAATCGGCGAACAGGCTTTGCGTGAAGTTGAGGTGGCGGTCATGACGGGCGGCTGGTTTGCGCGAGCACGGTCTGCTCGAGTTCATGTTTAAGTGAATCGATCGGGATGCGATCGATGATTTCGGCGCCGAACGCATAGGTCAGCAGGTTACGCGCCGCCGCGTCGGACAATCCGCGGCTCTTCAAATAGAAAACCTCGTCCGCATCGAGCTGGCCGACGGTCGCGCCGTGCGCGCATTTGACATCGTCAGCGAAGATTTCAAGTTGCGGCTTGGTGTCGACGCGCGCTTTGGCACTCAGCAGCAGGTTGCGGCTCGACTGCGATGAATTGGTGAGTTGAGCGCCCTGCCGCACCATGATTTTGCCGTTAAATACGGCGTGCGCGGCGCCGTCGACAATGCATTTGTGCTGCTGGCGGCTCACGCCATGCGGGTGGGCGTGATCGATGCACGTATGGGTGTCCGCGAGTTGCGTTTGGCCGATCAACGCGAGGCCGTCGATCGCGCACTCGGCACCCTCGCCCGCCTGTGCTACGTTGAGGTTGTAACGCGAAATGCGCGCGCCAAACGCGACACTCACCGATTGATAGCGGCTGGCCCGCGCAAGAGAAACGGCGCAATTGCCAATGTGAAAAGCCTGCGCGCCCTCGCGCTGAACGCGCACGTGATTGACACTCGCGTCGTCGGCAATCGCAATCTCGGTCACCGCATTGGTGAAGTACGCGGCGTCCTGCAACGACACGAAATCTTCGAGTACGGTGACGCCGCTGCCAGGTTCGGCGACGACGAGACACCGCGGGTAGCTCGCTGCCAGTGGCTCGGCCGCAATAAATAACAGATGCACAGGCGCGGTGACGACCACATCGCGCGGCACCACGATCAGCGCGCCATCGTTCAGGAATGCGGTGTTGAGTGCGGCGAATGCGTTGTCGTCGAATACGGCATGGCGGGCGAGATGGCGCTGGATCAAATCGCCATGTTTGGCAAGACCGGCCGCGAGATTCGAAACTTCAATGCCGGCGTTGTTAAACGAAAGTTCCGGTGCATACACGCCGTCGACGAACGTGAGTCGCGCCCCGGCTTCAGGCAGTACAAAACGTTCGATGGCAGCCGCCTTCAATGCCACGGCGGCTCGCGCCGGCTGAAACGAAATCTTGGTGAGCGGCGAAATGTCAGTGAAACGCCAGTCTTCGTCACGCGTGGTCGGCACGCTTGCCGCACCGACGCGGTCGACCGCATGCGCGCGCAAATCGTTGAACCACGCCACTGGACTCGCGGCTGCCGGCTGCCGCCCCGCGAGCAGGCCGGCGAGATAGCTGTTGGTTGCAACAACGGTCATGCCGGCACCCCTGCGACCGCCTTGTATTCAGCGCTGACCCAGTCATAACCGCGCTTTTCGAGTTCGAGGGCGAGTTCTTTGCCGCCGGTCTTGATCACGCGGCCCGCCTCCATCACGTGCACGTAATCCGGCACGATGTAATTTAATAGACGCTGATAGTGGGTGACCAGCACCACGGCGTTATCCCTGGTCGCGAGCTGATTTACGCCGCCGGCCACCACGCGCAGCGCATCGATATCGAGCCCCGAATCCGTTTCATCGAGCAGCGCGAGATGCGGCTCCAGCAGCGCCATCTGCAAAATTTCATTGCGCTTCTTCTCACCACCCGAAAAACCTTCGTTGACGCTGCGGTCGAGAAAATCCGGGTTCATCTCGAGCAGTTTCATTTTTTCGCGCACGAAATCGTCGAACTCGAGCGGATCGAGTTCGTCCTTGCCGCGCTGCGCCTGGACGGTGTTGTACGCGAGGCGCAGAAACTGGCTGTTGGCGACACCCGGTATTTCGATCGGATACTGAAAGCCGAGAAACAAACCGGCGCGCGCGCGCTCTTCCGGCTTGAGATCGAACACGTTGGCGCCCTGGAATAGAACGGTGCCGCTCGTCACTTCGTACGCGGGATGGCCGGCCAGCACTTTGACGAACGTGCTTTTGCCCGAGCCATTCGGACCCATGATCGCGTGCACTTCGCCGCTTCTCACCGTGAGGTCGATGCCCTTGAGTATCTCGATGCCGTTCACCGTCGCGTGCAGACCGCGCACGTCGAGCAGCGTTTTACTGTTCTGGTAAATCATCCGACGCTTCCTTCGAGCTTGAGACCGAGCAGCTTGGTCGCCTCGACCGCGAACTCCATCGGCAGTTGTTGAAACACATCCTTGCAGAACCCGTTGATGATCATCGACACCGCCTCTTCGGCGCCGATGCCGCGCTGCGCGAAATAGAACAACTGGTCTTCGCCGATCTTGGAAGTCGACGCCTCATGCTCGACTTTGGCGCTCGGATTGCGCACATCGATATACGGAAAGGTATTGGCGCCGCAGCGGTCGCCGATCAGCATCGAATCGCACTGCGAATAATTGCGCGCGCCTGCGGCAGTCGGTGCAATCCGCACCAGCCCGCGAT
>JANXRI010000430.1 GCA_025353085.1 Betaproteobacteria bacterium | reverse complement strand
CGATGCGGTTGCCGCAAACGAGGCTTCGGTGCGGGTGGCTGAGTCGCACGGCGAGCATGCCTATCATTCGCTGCTCTGGCTCGAGTACGCCTATCTGCAAGAACGTCGGCGCGCGCCGGCTGCATCGATCGTCCGTTCGATTTCGCACGATGTGGCCACCGGCCCGACCAAGAATAACCGCCTGCGTGCCGCTTTTTCTCGGGCCACCTGGCTCGTCGAGACACGCGGTGCGGCAGATGCGGACGCGTTTCATGGCATCGACAGCAGCGGCATTGTCGTGTCGTCGAGCGACGCGCGGTTCAAAGCCGGTGACGAAGTTATCTGCACAAGCTATGACTTCGCGATGGCGCATGACGGCGGCTATGCGAAGTACGCACGCGTGCCTGCAGATTGGGTCGTGCCATTGCCTTCAGGATTGACGGTGTTCGACGCGATGGCGCTCGGTACCGCGGGTTTCACCGCGGGTCTTGCGGTGCATTTGCTCGAACACAATGGCATGGCGCCCGCCAACGGCAAAGTCGTGGTCAACGGGGCGACCGGCGGCTGCGCAAGCCTTGCGATTGATATGCTCGCCGGCCTCGGCTATGCCGTAACGGCGGTGACCGGCAAGACGGCGGAGCATGCGTATTTGAAGGACATCGGCGCCGCGGAGATACTCGGTCGCGACGCGCTGAAACTTGGTACGCGCCCGCTTGAAAAAGGCGTGTGGGCGGCGGCGTTCGATTCGGTTGGCGGCGAGCAGTTATCCGCGTTGACGCGCAGCATGCAGCAGCACGGACTCATCGCCAGTTTCGGCAATGCGGGCGGCATTGAACTTAATACGACCGTGCTGCCTTTCATTCTGCGCGGTTTGCGCTTGATCGGCGTCGACTCCGGCTACACGCCGATGGGCATCCGCCGGCGCGTGTGGGAGCGGCTTGCCACCGATCTCAAGCCGCGCCACTTGAAAAACATTGTGAAAACGATTGCGCTGGATCAACTGCCGCAGACGTTTGAAGCGATGTTGAAGCAGGAAACAAAAGGTAGAACTGTCGTGGCAATTACGGGGCGGTAGCGCAAGCGGTTCGCACGGACGCTGGAAGCGCGCCATTCAACGCGCTGAGTCACCGTAGGAAAAAAATTCCACGGACGGCGATGAGCAGCAGTTTTTAGGAGGACGCAGATGGCGACTTACCGGGAATTTCATCGCCGCTCGATTGATGAGCCTGACGCATTTTGGCGCGAGCAGGCGAAGCTCATCGACTGGCACCAACCGTTTACTCAGGTGCTCGATTACAGTCGCCCGCCGTTTGCGCGCTGGTTTGTCGGCGGTGAAACCAACTTGTGTCACAACGCCGTCGATCGCCATCTCAAAGATCGCGGCGACCAGCCGGCGCTGATTTTCGTCTCGAGCGAAACGGGCCATAACAACACGTACACGTTTCGCGAGTTGCATGCCGAAGTCAATCGCTGCGCGGCAGCGTTACGCGACCTGGGGCTCGGCAAAGGCGACCGCCTGCTCATTTATATGCCGATGATCCCGGAGGCAGTATTCGCGATGCTCGCGTGCGTTCGGTTGGGCGCGATTCATTCGGTGGTCTTCGGCGGCTTCGCGGCCATGAGCCTCGCCTCCCGCATCGACGACGCCAAACCCAAGCTCATGTTTACCGCCGATGCAGGCATGCGCGGCGGCAAGGCTATTCCGTACAAAGGACTCGTCGATGAGGCGATCCGGCTGGCCCAGCATCCACCGCAGAAAGTCGTGATCGTCAATCGCGGGATTGCCGGGTACACGCCGCAAGCGGGCCGCGATGTCGACTACGCGCAACTCCGCGAGCGGCATTTCACGGCGCAGGTGCCGGTCGAATGGCTGGAAGCAAGCGAGCCGTCGTACATTCTTTACACCTCAGGCACCACCGGCAAGCCGAAAGGCGTGCAGCGGGATACGGGTGGCTACGCGGTTGCACTGGCCGCCAGCATGAAACATATTTACTGCGGCAAGCCGGGCGAAACAATGTTCACGACGTCCGATATCGGCTGGGTCGTCGGCCACTCATATATTGTTTATGGCCCGTTAATACATGGCATGGCGAGCGTCATGTACGAAGGCCTGCCGATCCGGCCGGACCCCGGCATTTGGTGGA
>JANXRI010000361.1 GCA_025353085.1 Betaproteobacteria bacterium | reverse complement strand
AATAAAACTCCGTCCAGTGCAACTTGGCCCGCAGCATATTGTAGTAATCGTGCCCGACCGGATGCAACAAGCGGATCGTGTGTGCATAGCGCCGCACGACGATGCGAAAACCCTCGCGCAGATCGAAACGCGAATGGCTGTCGAAATGCGCGCGCGGATCGGCTGCGCTGTTGACCAGGATTTCGACCTCGCTGTCACTGCTGATAACGATCGGCCGGCTCGAAAATGTATGCGGGCAGATCGGCACCAATGCCAGCGCCGAGAGCGCCGGATGGATGATCGGTCCGCCGGCTGACAACGAGTACGCGGTCGACCCGGTCGGTGTGGTGACGATCAAACCGTCGGCGCGCAATGCGTACAGAAATTTGCCGTCGATGCGCACTTCGAGCTCGATCATGCTGCCCTTGATGCCCTTCGATACGACCGCTTCGTTGAAAGCCAGCACATCGAACACGCGTTCCGTGCGGTCAAAGATTTCGGCCGCGATCAGCATGCGTTCCTCGGTCACGTAATCGCCGTCGAGTATCGAGCCGATGGTTTCAATCATCGTGCCGAGCGAAATATCCGTCAGAAATCCCAGGCGTCCCTGGTTGATCCCGACCAGCGCGACTTCGAAGGGCGCAAGTGTGCGGGCAATATTGAGCATGGTGCCGTCGCCGCCGAGCACAATCGCGAGATCAGCCTCGCGGCCGATATCCTCGAGCGCCATCACCGGGTACGGACTCTTCCCGATATTGGACTCGGTAAGCCGGTCGATGATGACCTTGACGCCGCGACCCGCGAGATAAGCGCCGAGCTTCAGAAGCGGCGCGGCAATATCCGGGCTTTTGTACTTGCCGATCAGGCCAACGGTCTTGAACGACGGATTCATGACCTCATTATAGGTGAACGGCACGCGCGCCTCCCGCGAGTTAACCCCGCGCGTGCTGATTTGTGTAGAATTAATCGATGCCCCCGGATACGCCCACGCTTAACGAACGCGCGCAGACGCTGCTCAAAGCGCTGGTCGAGCGCTATATCGCCGACGGTCAGCCGGTCGGTTCGCGCGCGCTGTCGCGGGTGTCGGGTCTCGACCTGTCGCCGGCCAGCATTCGCAATGTAATGGCCGACCTCGAAGAGATGGGTTTTATCGCGAGCCCGCACACGTCGGCGGGCCGCATTCCGACGCCGCGCGGCTATCGGTTCTTCGTCGACACGCTGCTCACGATCAAGCCGCTCGACAGCATGGAAATTCATCATCTCGAGGGGCAGCTGCAGACTGAAAGCCGGCAAAGGATCGTGTCCTCGACTTCGCAATTGTTGTCCGACCTTACGCGCTTCGCCGGCGTCGTCATGACGCCGCGCCGTGCTGCGATGTTTCGCCAGATCGAATTTGTCAGCCTCTCCGACAAGCGCATTCTTGTCATCATCGTATCGCCGGAAGGCGACGTGCAGAACCGCATTTTTACGCTCGACCGCAATTACTCGCCATCCGAATTAATCGAGGCCGCGAATATGCTTAATCAGAATTATGCGGGTTGCTCGTTCGCGGAAATCCGGCTGCGCATTCATGACGAGCTGAAGCAATTGCGCGAAAGCATGTCGCAGTTAATGGCGGCCGCACTCGAAGTCGGCAGCCAGGCAATGCAGGATGCGTCCGACGACGTCGTTATTTCCGGGGAACGCAACCTGCTGCAGGTGCACGACTTGTCGGGGAACATGGCGAGCCTGCGCAAGCTTTTTGACCTCTTCGAGCAGAAGACCAGCCTGCTGCAATTGCTCGACGTATCGAGCCGCGCGCATGGCGTGCAGATTTTCATCGGCGGTGAATCCGGCCTGGTGCCGCTTGACGAATGCAGCATTGTGACCGCGCCCTACTCCGTCGACGGCCACGTCGTCGGCACGCTCGGCGTGATCGGCCCAACGCGCATGGCCTACGAGCGGGTGATTCCGATCGTCGATATCACGGCCAAGCTGTTGTCGAGCGCGCTGTCGCACTCCTGAGCTCGCGCTCGCATGCCGCGTTACTCGCCGGAACCCGCCTACACCCACGGTACTGCCGCTAAATGCGGGGTTTTGCTTATTAATCTGGGTACCCCGGACGCGCCAACCGCCACAGCGGTAAGACGCTACTTGCGCGAATTCCTGTGGGATACGCGCGTCGTGGAAATTCCGCGTGCGGCGTGGTGGCTGATTCTGAATCTTTTCATCCTGCCATTTCGGCCAAAGGAATCGGCGCGCCGCTATGCACAGGTATGGACGCCCGACGGCTCGCCGTTGCGCATGCATACCGAACGCCAGACCCGGATGTTGCGCGGTTATCTGGGCGAACGCATCAAGGCGCCGCTCGTCGTCGATTACGCAATGCGCTACGGCAGCCCGTCGGTGCCGGCCGCGCTCGACAAGATGAAACAACAGGGCTGCGACCGCATACTCATCCTGCCGCTATATCCGCAATACGCCGCGAGTACGACGGCGACCGCGCTTGATGCGGTCGGCTCGGCGCTCGCGCGCATGCGCAATCAACCGGCCTTGCGCAGCGTGCGTAATTTTCACGATCATCCCGGTTACATCGCAGCGCTTGCGCAAAGCGTCATCGACTACTGGGGCAAAAACGGCCGATCAGACAAGCTCGTGATGAGCTTTCACGGGGTGCCGCGTTTTAGCCTCGACAAAGGTGACCCTTATCATTGCGAGTGCCAGGTGACTGCGCGCCTGCTGGCCGCAGCGCTTAAGTTGTCGGCCGATCAATACACGGTCGCGTTCCAGTCCCGCTTCGGGCGCGCTGAGTGGCTTAAACCGTATACCGCCGAGGTGCTGCAGGACCTGGGCCGCAAAAAAACGCCGCGTGTCGATGTCGTTTGTCCGGGCTTCGTGGCCGATTGCATCGAGACTCTCGAGGAAATTGCGATCGAAGGCAAAACCATATTTTTGACTGCCGGCGGCAAGGATTATCACGCCATACCCTGCCTGAATGAGCGCGACGACTGGATACATGCGCTCACGGACCTTGTCGCCGCCAATTTGCTGGGCTGGGTCCGCACTGAGCCTTCCGCGCCGCAACTCGCGCAGGCCCGCGCGCGCGCCATCGCGCTGGGCGCCAAGACATAGCATGCGATTGCTCGTCACATGGTTGATTAACGCGCTCGCGCTGCTGGCGCTGCCGACTATTTTTGAGTCGATTCGCGTCGACGGTTTCTTGACTGCGCTCGTGACGGCGCTGGTGCTCGGCTTCATCAATTCGCTGATTCGGCCGGCTTTGATGTTGCTCACGCTGCCGATCAATATCCTGACGCTGGGACTTTTTACGTTCGTGATCAACGGGCTCCTGTTCTGGTTCGTCGCCTCGTTCGTCCACGGTTTTATCGTCACCGGTTTCTGGCCGGCGGTAGGCGGGGCGATCATGTACGGGATCATCAGTTGGGCGCTGAGCGCGCTGGTGCTCGGCAAAATCAAGCCTCGGTAAAATCGTTCGCCGCTACGCCATGCCGTTGTCCTGTCCGGCGCACCATTCGTCTTATTCGATCAAAAAAATAGCCTCGTTAGCGCGGCAGGCTTGAATTCGGTCCGTTGCGCCCCCATAAGCTTGGGACTGGCCAATTGAGGGGACGCAATGCAGGACGAACATCAAGCAACGACGCCCGCCACGGGCGCCGATCCGCAATCCACTGGCAATGAGCAGTCCGGCGACGAGCTTAACGCGCCGGAGAGCGTGCCGTCGCCCGAGACACTGCTCAAGCAGGCTGAACTCACGGCGCAAGAGCATCACGACGCATGGCTTCGCGCAAAAGCCGACGCCGACAATATCCGCAAACGCGCGCAGGCCGATATCGCCAACGCACACAAGTACGCGATCGAGAATTTTTCCATAGAGTTGTTGGCGGTCAAGGATAGCCTTGAAGCCGCGCTCACCGCGAGCAAAGTGACCGCCGAGAGCTTAAAAAGCGGCGTCGAGCTGACTCTGAAGCAATTGAATTCGGTGTTCGAAAAATTCCGCGTCATTGAAATCGATCCGCTCGAGCAGAAGTTCGACCCGCACCGCCACCAGGCGATTAATACGGTCGAGTCGGACGCCGAGCCGAATTCGGTTGTGCAGGTATTTCAAAAGGGCTATTTGCTCAATGACAGGGTAATTCGGCCGGCGATGGTTGCGGTGGCGAAAGCGAAGGCAAGTTGAGACGCGCAGGCCAGCGAGTTGAAAGTAGTGGGGTTATCCCCATATTGTATGCATGGAATAACACCCCGGTCGCAGATGACTGGCGCGAACATCTTATGGAAAAAGAGGGAATGACATGTCTAAGATAATCGGTATCGACCTGGGCACGACCAATTCGTGCGTGTCCGTCATGGAAAATGGCCAGCCGAAGGTCATCGAGAATTCGGAAGGCGCGCGCACCACGCCGTCGATTGTCGCTTATGCGGAAGACGGCGAGATTTTGGTGGGTGCGTCGGCCAAGCGCCAGGCGGTCACCAATCCGAAGAACACGCTATATGCGGTCAAGCGCCTGATCGGCCGCCGGTTCGAGGAAAAAGAAGTCCAGAAGGACATCGACTTGATGCCGTACAAAATCATCAAGGCCGAAAATAACGACGCGTGGGTAGAAGTGCGTGGCAAGAAAATAGCCCCCCCCGAAGTTTCCGCGCAAGTGCTGATCAAGATGAAGAAGACGGCCGAGGATTACCTGGGGGAGCCGGTCACTGAAGCAGTGATCACGGTGCCTGCATACTTCAATGACTCGCAGCGTCAGGCGACCAAAGACGCTGGCCGCATCGCGGGCCTCGACGTGAAGCGCATCATCAACGAGCCGACTGCGGCAGCGCTCGCGTTCGGCATGGACAAAAAAGAAGGCGACCGCAAAATCGCGGTGTATGACCTGGGCGGCGGCACGTTCGATATTTCGATCATCGAAATCGCGGCGGTCGACGGCGAACATCAGTTCGAAGTGTTGTCCACCAACGGCGACACATTCCTGGGTGGCGAGGATTTCGACCAGCGCCTGATGGATTACCTGTGCGATGAGTTCAAGAAAGAACAAGGCATCGATCTCAGGAAAGACATGCTCGCACTGCAGCGCCTGAAAGACGCGGCGGAAAAAGCCAAGATCGAATTGTCTTCGAGCCAGCAAACCGAAGTGAACCTGCCGTACGTGACGGCAGATGCGTCGGGCCCTAAACACCTGGCCATCAAGATTACGCGCGCCAAGTTTGAGAGCCTCGTCGAGGAGTTGATCGAGAAGACAATCAAGCCGTGCGAAATCGCGGTTAAAGACGCAGGCGTGAAGCTGTCGGATATTTCGGACGTAATTCTCGTCGGCGGCCAGACGCGCATGCCGAAGGTGCAGGACATGGTCAAGGACTTCTTCGGCCGTGAACCGCGCAAAGACGTCAATCCGGACGAAGCCGTGGCAGTCGGCGCCGCCATCCAGGGTGGCGTGCTGAGAGGCGACGTCAAAGACGTGCTGTTGCTCGACGTGACGCCGCTGTCGCTCGGCATTGAAACGCTCGGTGGCGTGATGACCAAGCTGATTCAGAAGAATACGACGGTGCCGACCAAGGCGGGGCAGGTGTTCTCGACCGCCGAAGACAATCAGTCGGCCGTCACAATTCACGTGCTGCAGGGCGAACGTGACATGGCAGCGGGCAATAAGAGTCTCGGCCAGTTCAACCTGACCGAACTGCCGACGGCGCCGCGCGGCATGCCGCAGATCGAAGTCACTTTCGACATCGACGCGAACGGCATCCTGCACGTGTCGGCCAAGGACAAGGCGACGGGCAAGGAAAACAAGATCAAGATCCAGGCGAGCTCGGGATTGAACGAGGACGAGATCAAGCGCATGGTGCAGGACGCCGAAGCGCATGCGGAGGAAGACAAGAAAGCGATCGAACTCATCACCACGCGCAACCAGTGCGATGCACTCGTGCATTCGGTGAAGAAATCGCTGGCCGAACATGGCGACAAAATCGGCGCGGACGAAAAAGTCAAGATCGAAACGGCGTTGAAGGAAGCCGAGGAAGCGCTGAAAAGCGACAATAAGGAAGCTATCGATACGAAATCGCAGGCGCTGGCCACCGCATCGCATAAGCTCGCCGAGCAGATTTATGCGAAAGAGCAGGCGGCCCAGCAGCCGGCGGGCGGCGGTGACGCCAAAGCCGAGGCCAGCGCGAAAAAAGACGACAGCAATGTCGTGGATGCGGAATACGAGGAAGTTAAAGACGGCAAGAAGTAAAATACGCCGGGCGTTTGGCACGAGGGGTGAGGCGAAGAGCCTCGCCCCTTCGCCGTTTTAAACGCGCTTTTGATTCACCGTCATATGCGAACACCTACCGTCCCACGCCTGATCGAGAACCATGGCTAAAAGAGATTTTTACGAAGTACTCGGCCTCAACCGCGATGCATCGGATGAGGACCTCAAAAAGTCCTATCGCAAGCTCGCGATGAAACATCACCCGGACCGCAATCCGGATAATCCAAAATCCGAGGGTCAGTTCAAAGAAGCCAAAGAGGCGTACGAAATTCTCTCGGATCCCGCCAAGCGCGCGGCGTACGATCAATACGGTCACGCCGGCGTCGATGCTTCGGCGGCTGCGGGCGCCGGCGGCATGGGTGGATTTGCCGACGCGTTCGGCGATATTTTTGGCGACATTTTTGGCGGCGGGCGCGGCCGCTCTAACGTATATCGCGGCGCCGACCTGCGCTACAACCTGGAAATCGGGCTCGAAGACGCGGCGCGCGGGACCGAAACCAAGATTCGCATTCCGACACTTGATGAGTGCGAGACCTGCAAGGGCAGCGGAGCAAAACCCGGCACCCAGCCCGTCAAGTGCACGACCTGCGACGGGCACGGGCAAGTAAGAATGCAGCAGGGGGTTTTCTCAATTCAGCAGACGTGTCCAAAATGCCATGGCAGCGGCAAAATTGTGCAGACACCGTGCGCGACCTGTCGCGGCGCCGGCCGGTTGAAACAGCACAAAACACTGTCCGTCAAAATTCCATCCGGGGTCGACGAGGGCGATCGCATTCGTTTGTCGGGAGAAGGCGAAGTCGGCGTCAACGGCGGGCCGGCCGGCGATTTGTACGTGGTGATCAACCTAAAAGCCCACGCGGTATTCCAGCGCGATCACAACGATCTGCATTGCGAGATGCCGATCAGCTTTACGATCGCGGCGCTCGGCGGGGAGATCAAGATTCCGACGCTCGAGGGTTACGCCAAAATAAAAATTCCGCCGGAAACTCAATCGGGCAAGGTGTTCCGCCTGCGCGGTAAGGGCATCAAGGGCGTGCGCTCATCGGCGCATGGCGATCTTAATTGCCATGTCGTCATCGAAACGCCGGTCAATCTGACGACGCGCCAACGCGAACTGCTCAACGAGCTCGAAAGCATCAACGCGAAGGATTCGGGCAAGCACAATCCACGCGCGAAATCCTGGATGGACAAAGTCCGCGAATTTTTTGAACAGTAAACCGGCGGACTTTGCAGATGCCGGCCAGGGTATGTGCCGAGCACTGCGCAGCGTGATCTTGCGAATCAGATTCTGCCAAAGGTCTGCGGCGTCGGCGCTAAAAATCGTCTCCGCATCCGCCGGCAACAGGTACCAGCCGCCGGCCGTTATCTCGGCCTGCAACTGGCGCGGCGCCCAACCGGCATAACCCGCATAAGCGCGCAGCGACTTCACTTTCACCTCGGCCGCGACGATGTTTTTTAAAAGCCGGGGGTCCCCGCTCAGATAAACGTTATCGAGTACGCGCAGACCGTTCTCAATGCGCGCTTCGCTGTGCACGAGAAATATGATCCGATTGCGTGCAACAGGCCCACCGGCATACACGTAATCGAATTGCTCGGGCACTGCGCCGGCCGCCGGCCAGGCTTCGGAGAGGCGCACTTCGGTCGGCCGATTCAGAACGACGCCGAGCGGCCCTCCGCCCGGCACCGGCTGTGTAATCAGCAAAACTGTCTGGCGAAAATTAGGGTCGTTAAGCTCAGGCTTTGCGACGAGCAGCACGCCGTTGGCGAGCGCGTCCTCATCAGCTGCGTGTGCAACTGACAGCGCAACGAAAAACAGCGCGATACCCAACAACAGGCAGCCGGGCATGCATGCCGCCGGCAGGCGAAATCTCAGGATCCGCAGGCGAGCGGATCGGCGTTTGCGGCAGGCGCAGCCGCCGGCGCGCCGATCGATTCCAGCTTGACCCCGCGGCGAACTGCGGTGATTTCCGCCACGATCGACACCGCGATTTCCGCCGGCGTCTTGCTGCCTATGCGCAGCCCAACCGGCCCGTGCAGGCGCGAAATTTCATCGGCGGAAAGATCGAAGTCGGCAAGGCGCTTGCGGCGCTTTTCGTTGTTGAGCCGCGAGCCGAGCGCGCCGACATAAAACGCCGGCGATTTCAACGCTTCGGTGAGTGCCGCATCGTCGAGTTTGGGATCGTGCGTTACGGCAACCACTGCCAGGTGCGGATCGGGATTCATTTGCAGCACGACATCGTCGGGATATTCGCGCACCAGTGTCGCGCCTGCCACATTCCATTCGTCGGCGTATTCCTCTCGCGGATCGCACACTGTCACCTGGTAATCGAGCGCCTGCGCCATTTGCGCGAGAAAGCGCGACGTCTGGCCCGCCCCGATAATCAAAAGACGCCAACGCGGTCCGTGAATACTCTTGAGCATCTTACCGTCGAACACGAGCACGTCGGCCCAGTGGCCCGATTCGAGCCTGACTTTGCCGGTTTCCATGTCGAGGAAACGCGCGACCAGTTCATGCCGCTCGATCGTCGCGAGTAATTCCTTCAACTGCGATTGGCCGGTCACTGGCTCGAGCACGAGTTGCAGGGTGCCGCCGCATGGCAGTCCGAAACGCGCCGCCTGGTCAGCGGTCACGCCGTACGTAATGAGTTCCGGCCTGGCGCCCGTCGCTCGCTGCGCTGACTGGCTGGTCTTGACGCGCTCGATCAAGTCGTCTTCGACGCAACCGCCCGACACGGATCCGATCACGTGCCCATCGTCGCGAATCACGAGCATCGCGCCGATGGGTCGCGGCGCCGATCCCCACGTGCGGACGACAGTCGCGAGCGTCGCGTTGTGCGCTGCATCCAGCCAGGCGACGGCGGTCTTTAGAACCTCGGTATCAACGCTGTCCAATGTAAACCTTTCAAATTCAATTCGCGCGCGTGGAAAATTAACCCATGCTGACCTCAAGATTAGTGCACGTCCTCCGAGGGGTCAAGCGAGCGCTGTGCGGTGTCGCGAGCGCTGTGCGGCTGTGCGGTTGCGCACGCCACAGGCATCGGCTAGCATCAAGTTGGCCCGCCGCTTGCCAAGCGCAATGCTGAATTGCATTCGCCGGCCAACGCAGAACCGTAACCCTTACTGTTTCGACCCGATGAACACCCGATTGTTCTTCAAGCGATTGCTGCGCAGTGTTGCCGCTCCGGTGGACAGTGCACGCTCGGCCGAGCGCAAGGCGCGCGAAGCGATTGCGTTATGCCATGCGCTGCTGTCCGAGCGCGGCGAAGTGTCAGGTTCCGCGCTGGCGCGCGATGCGCTCGCCGCATACGACGCGCTGCCGGCCAACGCGTTCCAGCCGTACATCAGCCTGCTGGCGAAAGATTTCTCGCCCTCGCCGATGGCAATCGCGGCGGCGGCGGCGGCTTACGCAAGCGACCCTTCGCCGCACAATCTGGTGAAGCTGCAGCGGGCGGTCGAATCGCCGCGGCAGAAACTCTTTCGCCGCATGAACGTGGCGCCCGGCGCGACCGCCACGCTGGTTGACCTGCGGCGCCGCTTGCTGACTGAACTCAGGTCCAATCCCGAATGGATCGGAGTCGACGCCGATCTCGAGCATTTGTTTGGCTCCTGGTTCAATCGCGGCTTTTTGCGGCTCGAGCGCATCGATTGGCGCACGCCGGCCCTGATCCTGGAAAAGCTGATCGAATACGAGGCGGTGCATGAAATTGCCGGCTGGAAGGATTTGCATCGCCGGCTCGCGGGCGATCGCCGCTGCTTTGCCTTTTTTCATCCAGCGCTGCCGGAAGAACCGTTGATCTTCATCGAAGCGGCATTGACCGAGCGCATCAGCACGACGGTTGCCCCGCTGCTCGACCCGAATTCATCCGAGGCCGACCCAACGCGCGCGGATTGCGCGATCTTTTATTCGATTACCAACTGCCAGGACGGCCTGCGCGGCATTTCGTTCGGCAACCTGCTGATCAAACAGGTCGTGGATGAACTGGGGCGCGAGTTTCCGCGCTTGAAAACATTTGCGACGCTGTCGCCCGTACCGGGCTTTCGCGCCTGGCTCAACGATATCGAGCGCGGTCGTGGCACGCACCTGCCCGATCTGTCCGGCCTCAAAGACACGCACTGGTTTGCCAACCCCGAACTTGCCGAGCGCCTGCGCCTGCCGTTGATGGGATTGTGCGCGTACTATCTCACCGAGGTGAAAAAAAACGACGAGCCGCTCGATCCTGTCGCCCGGTTTCACCTGGGCAACGGCGCGCGCATGGAAAAACTGAACTGGCTTGCCGACACTTCCAGGGTGGGCATGCAGCGGTCGGCCGGCGTGATGGTCAACTACGTCTATCGCCTGGCGGACGTCGAAAAAAATCACGAGGCGTTCGTGCGCGAGCATCAAGTCGCCGCCTCTCATGAATTGAAAAAACTCGCGCGCGAATCCCTGCTCTCGCCAGCCGCGAATAAGGTTTGACCGGCAAGGTTTGACCATCACTGCGCTCGCGTTGGCGGCGCGGGCAAGGTAACATACGGCGCACTATGGAAATCATCGGCGAGCAGGTCATACCCAAACCGCAGCAGCAGACCTGGAACGCAATCTGCGATCCTGAAGTGCTTAAAATCTGCATCCCGGGCTGCGAAACGATGGAAAAAATTTCGGATTCAGAATTTCACCTTACGATGTCGGCCAAGGTCGGGCCGGTCAGCGCAAAATTCAAAAGCAAGATCACGCTGACGGAAGTCGACGCGCCGAATGCGTACACACTGCGCTTCGAAGGCCAGGGCGGGGTCGCCGGTTTCGCCAAAGGCGAAGCGCGCGTAACGCTCACGCCTGCCGGCGACAACACGACGCTCGGTTATGCGGCCAAGGCGACGATCGGCGGCAAGCTGGCGCAGGTCGGCTCACGGCTCGTCGATGGCGTCGCCAAAAAACTCGCCGAACAGTTCTTCACCAAGTTCAACCAGCACGTCACCGCGCAGACGTCGTGACGCCGCGAGGCGCGGTTCGCATTGCGCCCCTAGTTGAAGCGGCGTAAAGTGACTCGCAAGGGCGTAAAGTCAGCCGCAAGGTGGCGCCCGCGCAGCTGCCCACAATAAAAATTTTCGCCTCGCGTCCGGCCGTCTTCCGTCCACCCCAGGAGGCCATGCCATGAAAGTCAATCTTGTCGTCAACGGCAAGCACGCGACGGTGGACGCCGATCCAGCGATGCCTTTGCTGTATGCGCTGCGCGATGATCTCGGTCTTAACAATCCAAAATTCGGCTGCGGACGCGCGCAATGCGGCGCCTGCACCGTGCATGTCAACGGCGTGCCAACCCGCTCGTGCGTAACACCCGTCGGCAGCACCGCCGGCAAGAACGTTACGACCATGAGCGGCCTCGGTACCGCTGAAAAACCGCATCCGGTGCAGGCCGCGTTTATCGCCGAACAGGTGCCGCAATGCGGCTACTGTCTGAATGGCTGGGTCATGACGGCGGCGGCGTTGCTGCGCGACAACCCCACGCCGAGCGACGCGCAGATTCGCACCGCGCTCGCCGGACTCAAGTGCCGCTGCGGCACGCACATGGCGATATTGCGCGCAGTCAAGCGCGCAGTAACCATGATCGCTTGAGGAGATGCCATGGACCCATTCACGATCGCCCGTCGCGATTTCCTCAAAACCTCTGGCGCGCTCGTCGTCACGCTCTCATTACCGGCCGCTGTCACGACCGCGTTAAGCCAGAGCGCCGGTGGTAAACCGCCGCTGACACCTGACCAGCTCGACTCCTGGATCGCGGTCCTGCCCAACGGCAACGTCACCGCCTACTTCGGCAAGATGGACATGGGCCAGGGCGTCGATGTCGCGATCGCTCAGATGGTCGCCGAAGAACTTGATGTCGCGTTCGAACGTGTCGAGGTCGTCATGGGCGACACGCTGCTCACCTGCAACCAGGGCGGCGCCTCCGGTTCGACCGGCATCCAGTTCGGCGGCATTGCGCTGCGCAATGCGGCGGCTGAAGCGCGGCGATTGCTCGTGGAGCGCGGCGCCGAACGGCTCGCAGTACCTGCCGATCAACTGAGCGTCGACAACGGCGTCATTATGGTCACAGGCAACCCGCGACAAAAAGTGACGTACGGCGAGTTGATCGGCGGCCAGTATTTCCAGTCGACACTCGACTGGAACAAACGATACGGCAACCCGCTCGCCGTCAAGGGCAAGGCGCAGCCGAAGCAACCGTCCGAATACAAAGTGGTGGGCAAATCGTTTCCGCAAAAAATCATCGCCGAAAAAGTGATGGGCCGGCTGCAATACATAACCGACGTCAAAGTCGAGGGCATGCTGCATGCGCGCGTCATCCGGCCGCCGACCGCCGGCTGCGGACCGGTGTCGGTGGATGAAAGTTCGATCAAGAGCATCCCGGGGGCGCGCGCCGTGCGGGTGAAAGAATTTATCGCGGTGGTCGCGCCACGCGAATGGGATGCCGTGCGCGCCGCCGAAATGCTCAAGGTCACCTGGGCGCCGCCGTGCACGCCGTTTCCCACGATGGAAACGCTGCACGACCACATTCGTAAAGCAAAATCGATCGGCGGCGAGACGCCGATTAACAAAGGCGATGTCGAGGCTGCGTTGAAGGGCGCACATCGCGTGATCGAAGCCGAATACGAATGGCCGCTGCAGTCGCACGCGAGCATGGGCCCCGCCTGCGCGATTGCCGATATCAAGAGCGACAGCGGTATGCTGTTTACCGGTTCGCAGAAGCCGCATTACGGCCGTAACGGCTGCTCCAAGCTGACCGGGGTTCCGCTTGAAAAAATGCATGCGAAATGGATTCCGGGCCCGGGCTCATACGGACGCAACGACGCGGGCGACGCCTCGCATGACGCTGCGCTAATTTCAAAACTCGTCGGCCGGCCGGTGCGCCTGCAATACATGCGTCATGACGGCACGGCATGGGATCCGAAAGGCCCGGCCGGGGTTTATCGGGCGCGCGCAGGGCTCGATGCTGAGGGCAATGTGATCGCGTATGACTTTTTCGCAAAGGGTTTTTCGCGGCAGGACGTCTCGCAAATCGAGAACGATCCCAAAGACACACTCGCCGGGCAGTTAACGGGCTACGCGCCCAAAGCCACAATTCTTTTTCAGACCCCCGCCGAGAAATACGAATTTGCGAACAAGCGTTGCGGCTGGGAATGCGTAGGGCCCTTGCTCGATCGGGTGTCGCCTTTGCGCACGGGCCACTTCCGCGATCCGCTCGGTGCGGAAACGCATTTCGCGAGCGAGTCGTTTATCGATGAAATCGCGCACGGGACTGGCGCAGATCCGGTCGAGTTTCGTCTCAAATACCTGAAAGACCCGCGTCATGTGGCGATCGTTAAGGCGGCAGCCGACAAGGCGGGGTGGACGCCGCGTTCAAACCCCGATCGCGGCAAGGGCGACGACATGACCGGACGAGGATTCTCTTACACTGAACGCAATGGCACGTTGGTCGCCGTCGTATGCGAAGTAGAAGTGAACCGCAAAACCGGTCGCGTGTGGGCGAAAAAATTTACCGTCGCGCATGATTGCGGCCAGATCATAAACCCGGCAGGGCTGCGCATTGTGATCGAAGGCAACGTGCTCCAGGCAACCTCACGCACACTGTTCGAAGAGGTGCAGTTTGACGCTGATCGCGTGAAGAGCGTCGATTGGGCGACCTACCCGATCCTCGAAATCGCCGACGCGCCACAAGCAATCGACATTGTGCTCATCAACCGGCCGGAAGTCGCGCCGTCAGGCGGCGGCGAGCCCTCGACTCGCACCGTGCCGGCCGCGATCGCGAATGCAATCTTTGATGCGACCGGCGTGCGCCTGCGCAAAGTGCCGCTTACGCCGCAACGCATGAAAGAAGCCCTCCGTGCCTGACACAATCAGAGCGCTCCGCGCGCGGCCCCCGCCTCATCCTCTGCGTCAGCAATGACGAAGAGGATTTTTTTTGCATAAAAAAAGCTGCAAAACAGGGAGCGTTAAATCATGAGACTGAGTCGTTTCTTTCTGCTCGTTGCACTCGTCGGCGGCAGCTATCAATACTGGCATTCCCACAAACCGATCGCCGCCGCCGCCGATATCGCGGTGTCGGCAGACCGTGCATGGAGCGCCTACGGTTATCAAATCACGCCGCTCGAGAAATTCAATTTTGAAGCGCGCGTGCTGCGCACCGAGCATTACTCGATGGACCGTGAATCGCAACTGGCGCCCGTCGATCTCGCACTCGGCTGGGGGCCAATGGCGACGACGTCAGTGGTCGACAAGGTGACAATCACGCAATCGAACCGCTTCTATTACTGGCACGTGAACGAGTTCCCGATTCCACGCCGGGAAATCGAACTCAACAGCGCCAATATGCACATGGTGCCCGCTAATGCCGACGTCGAACGCACACTGCGATCAATCCATTCCGGCCAACGCGTGACGTTCTCGGGTTATCTGATCGAGGCGCGCGCAACGGACGGCTGGCGCTGGAAAAGTTCGCTCACGCGCGACGATACCGGGGCGGGTGCTTGCGAACTGGTGTGGGTGGAAAAAATCGCCGCGCAGTAGTGGAAAACATCAAGGTGGCGCGGCGGGCGGGCGGCCATGCCGGCGCTTGCTTCGCGCATCGATTGCCCGCCTCTACCTTGCACGCTAGACTACGGCACTCGAGACATGTGCAATATCGATCTGCCGGAGACAACACAATGCTGAAGATCTGGGGTCGCACCAATTCGATTAACGTGCAGAAAGTACTGTGGTGCTGTGGTGAACTCGACATTCCGTTTGAGCGCATCGATGCAGGCCTTCAGTTCGGCGTAAACAACACGCCTGAGTACAAGGCGAAGAACCCCAATGCGCTGGTGCCGCTGATCGAGGACGACGGCTTCGTGCTGTGGGAATCGCAGGCGATCGTGCGTTATCTAGCACGCAAGCACGGCTTGGGTTCGGTATGCCCGGAGGAGGAAAAAGTCTGCGCTGACGCGGACCGCTGGATGGACTGGAACGCAACCACAGTATGGCCAAGCCTGCGGCCGATCTTCTGGAATCTCGTCCGCACACCGGCGGAAAAACGCGATATGCCGCTCGTCGAGATTTCGCGCAAAGGGCTCGCCGCGAGCATGGTCATCCTCAATGCGCATCTGGCCGGCCGCACGTTCGTGACGGGCGCCGATTTCACGATAGGCGATATTCCGCTGGGCGTGTCGATCCATCGATGGTTTCACATGGATATCGCGCGCGAAAATCTGCCTGATCTCGCCACGTATTACGAGCGCCTGCAAGCGCGGCCGGCGTTTGCCAAGTATGCCGGTCTGCCGCTGACCTGAAACGGCACCGTGACGTTCAACCAACTGTTCGCTGCTTTGCAGCCGAAAAAAATAACGGCCGGAACGGACCGGCTCGAGTTTCCACTTGAAACAGAGGCGGCCATCAACCGCCTGCATGGGGCCGCGCCGGTTGACGAGCACCTCGAGATACTGTTTCGCGACCTCAAAGTCGGCAGCGACAATTTCGTCGACCTGTACCGGCGCTGCCTCGCGCACACCGGCACGCCGGTCACGCCGTTCAATGTCTTTCACCGCTTTCAGAGCCGCCGCGATCTATTGCAATATTTTTTTGCCACGCTCGCACTGCCCGGCGCGCGCGCCGAATGCGGCACCTATCGCGGCGCCACCGCACTGTTGCTTGCGCATGCATGGCGCAGCCGCGAGCCCGCATTCGCCGGTGAAGATTTATATCTGATCGACAGCTTCGTCGGCACCAGCGCATCGGGACAGCACGATTTCATCCCGGTGCGCGGCGCTGACGGCGCAACGCGGCGCGAGGCGTTCTTCCCGGTCGCCAAGGCCGACATCTCACCGGAACTCGTACGCGGCTACTTCAATGAATTCCCGCGCGTGAGCATTTGCCCGGGGTGGATTCCGCCAGTGTTCGCTACACTGCCCGAACGCAACTGGGCCTTCGTGCATCTCGACGTCACGCTCTATGAGCCAACACTCGCCGCGCTTGAATACTTTTTCCCGCGCGTGACCAGCGGTGGCGTCATTATCTGCGACGGCTCGATATTCTGTCCGGGCGCAAAAAAAGCCTGGGATGAATTTTGCGCGAGCCGCGATCTGCCCTTCGTAGTCCTGGGCAACCGCGAATCCATCCTGATCAAACGCTGAATTCCAGCAGCCAAACCGGATGCTCGGCAGCCTGTTAAAACGCGTGTTCGGTTCGCACTCAGGCTCCGCTGCGGTCGACCAGCCATGGCTCGCGCAAACATTGTTGCTGCGGCAACAAGGACTGAACGCTGAAGTCGTAGCGCGCTGCGAGGCAGCGCTCGCGCGTTCGCCCGATCAAATCGATGTCATAAATCTGCTCGCAGCCGGGCTGCTCGCCCAAGGCAGAACGCCCGAAGGCATCCGCCAATTACGCCGTGCAGTGGACATTGCGCCATCCGCTGATGCGCACATGCAACTCGGAGGCGTGCTTGCGACTACGGGAGATTTTGATGGCGCGCTCGCGAGTTGCCGTGGCGCCGTCACACAGCAGCCGGGCAATCTCGCAGCATGGCACGCGCTCGCCGCATTGCTGAAAGCGCTCGCACGTTACGACGAGGCCGAAGAATGTTGCGACGCCGGTCTGCGCATCGATTCGCGCCATGCCGGGCTCAAATATACGCAAGCGACGATCCTGTTCGAGCAGGCGCGCGTGGAAGAAGCGATTGCCGCCGTTCGCGAGTCGCTGGCGATTGCGCCTGATAATCCCGCGGCACACAGCGCGCTGCTGCGCATGTTGAGCTACTCCGATGCTCAAGAACCCGGCGCCACTTTTCGTGAGCATCAGGCGTGGGCAACACGCCACGCCCGTGCGCTCGAAACATCGGCACTGCCCTACCCTAATCCGGCAGACCCGGCGCGCCGGCTGCGCGTCGGTTTTGTCTCTCCGTACATACACAAGCATGCGGTCACATTTTTTTTAGAATCGGTGATCGAGCATCATGACTGCGCGCAACTCGACATCTTCCTATATGCGGATGTCGCACGGCCGGACGACTACTCGGCGCGCTTGCAGGCGCACGGCGCGCATTGGCGCAAGACGATCGATCTCGATCACGCCGAACTTGCCGATTTGGTGCGCAAAGATGCAATCGACATTCTGGTCGATCTAAGCGGCCACACAGCCAATAACCGCCTGCTCGCTTTTGCGCGCAAACCCGCGCCGATCCAGGTGAACTGGCTCGGATTCCCAAGCACCACCGGCATGCCCAGCATGGACTACCGGATCACGGATGCGTATTGCGATCCACCGGGCCTGACTGAGCATCTGAACTCCGAAACGCTCATTCGCCTGCCCGGCATTTACATGGCCTGGCGTCCGCCTGAAGGCACACCGGAGGTCGAGCCGTTGCCGGCGGTTAAAAACCGCTACGTCACGTTCGGCACTTTTCACAGCGCGTTCAAAATTACGCCGACGATCACCGCGCTGTGGTCGCGCATCCTGCAGCGGGTGCCCGGCTCACGCCTGCGCGTGATGGCGATCAGCGGCGTGTCGGCGGAGCGGCACATGCGCGCGATGTTTTCGCACTGCGGCATTCGCGCGGATCAACTGGAAATCCTGCCGCGGCTCAGCTTCGACGACTACCTTGCCGCTTACAGCCAGGTGGATATCGCACTCGACACGTTTCCGTATCATGGCGCAACGACAACCTGTTTCTCGTTGTGGATGGGTTTGCCGGTGGTCGTGCTGGCGGGAACCACCCACGCGTCGCGCGCCGATGTGTCGATGCTAAGCAATGTCGGCCTGCCGCAGTTCATCGCGCAAACTGCGGATGAGTACGTCGATATCGCCGCCCGGCTGGCGCAGGACCTGCCGCAACTTGTCACTCTTCGCGCGAATCTGCGCGGCATGATGGCGCGCTCACCGAATGCGGACGGTCGCGCCTGCGCGCGAAATCTCGAGCGTGCTTTTCGCGGGATCTGGGTTAGCTGGTGTGAAAAAACAAAAGGTCAAAAATAACTTTAACCGCAGATAAACGCAGATGAATTCGACAGCGCTTTGCAGGGCCGAGTCAGGATCGATGCGCGCGCCTGGACGCTAACTACGCGCTAAATACGCGCTAACTACGGCGCCAGAGTGTGCCCTTGGGCCCGTCTTCCAGCACGATGCCGGCGGCAAGCAATTCGCGGCGAATGCGGTCGGCCTCGGTGTAATTCTTTGCCTGCTTGGCCGTGGCGCGCGCGACGATTTGCGCTTCGATACGGGCTGGCGTCCACTCGTCGGAGCCCGGCGCGCCCTGCAGAAATTCAGTCGGCGCGCGTTGCAAGAGGCCCAGCAAACCGGCCAGCGACTTGAGCAGCGCTGCGGCGTCGTGCGACTGATTGCGATTAACCTCGGCCGCGAGCTCAAACAGAATCGCGACTGCTTCGGGTGTATTGAAGTCATCATCCATCACGTCGCGAAAGCGCGCGGCGGCCGGATTGCTCCAGTCGATCGCGCCCGCCGGAGCGGCATGCGCTTTGAGCGCTGTGTAAAGCCGCGACAGTGCCTGGCGCGCGTCGTCGAGATGTAAATCCGAATAATTGAGCGGGCTGCGGTAGTGCGCGCGCAAAATAAAGAAGCGCACGACTTCGGCGTCGTATTTCTTCAGTATTTCGCGCACGGTAAAGAAGTTGCCAAGCGACTTCGACATTTTCTCGTTGTCGATGCGCACGAACCCGTTGTGCAGCCAGTAGTTGACGAATGGTTTCCCGTCATTTTCGTCGAATGCGCCCTCGGACTGCGCGATCTCGTTCTCGTGATGCGGAAACTGCAAATCCTGCCCGCCGCCGTGGATGTCGAAATGCTTGCCGAGCAGAGTACTCGACATCGCCGAGCATTCGATGTGCCAGCCCGGACGCCCTTCACCCCATGGGCTGGGCCATGCCGGTTCCCCGGGCTTCGAATGCTTCCACAACACGAAATCGAGCGGGTCATGCTTCGCCTGCGCTATCTCGACACGCTCGCCGGCATTCAGGTCATCGAGCGACTTGCCCGACAGCTTGCCGTAGCCGGGAAAGTCGCGCACGGAATAATTGACGTCCTGGTCGGGCGCCACATAAGCGAGGCCCTTTGCTTCGAGCAGCCGGATGATGTCCTGCATCTCGGCAATGTAGTCGGTTGCTCGCGGCTCAAAGTCGGGCTTGATGACGCCGAGCGCCAGCGCGTCTTCATCCATCGCTGCGATGAAGCGCGCCGTCAACGCTTGCATCGGCTCCTTGTTCTCGGCGGCACGCTTGATAATTTTGTCGTCGATGTCGGTTATGTTGCGCACATACGTGACTTTGAACCCCGACGCGCGCAGCCAGCGTGTGATCATGTCGAACACCACCATCACGCGCGCATGCCCGAGATGGCAATAGTCGTACACCGTCATCCCGCAGACATAAATTCGCGCCTCGCCGGGAACGATCGGCTTAAACACCTGCTTGTCGCGGATCAGCGTGTTATAGATTTTGAGCATGGTGCGAAACCGGCGAGAGAGACACGAGGATTGCCTTCATATTGCCTGCGATCATAAAGTGCGACCCGCAGAATTTTGCCATCGAAAGCCGGTCCGAACGCACTATGGGTGCGCGGTACCGGTGACGGCAGAGTACGTCTTTATATTGGCCGGGGTTCTTGGTAAAATCAGTTAGATTAGTCGACTAACGCCCTGAATTCCCGAAAAAGTATAGCACAATGACTTTCATGCTCGCGATGCGCCGGCTATCCCATGCTGCAGTGCTGCTCGGCAGTCTCGCGTTAGCTCCGAGCGCCGGCGCGCAAACAGACGAATATGCTGAAGCGGGCAAATTGTTTCGCGCAGGCCAGCAAGCCCGGGCGCTCGAGCGCGTCGATAATTTCCTGCAAGGGAATCCGCAGGACGCGCGCGGCCGTTTTTTGAAAGGCCTGATACTCACCGAGCAACACAAGCAGGCCGAAGCGATTGCCGTATTCACGGGCCTCACTGAAGAATACCCGGAGTTGCCCGAGCCGTACAACAACCTTGCCGTGCTCTACGCATCGCAAGGTCAATACGACAAAGCGCGCGGCGCGCTCGAAATTTCAATTCGCACGCACCCGAGTTATGCGACCGCGCATGAAAATCTCGGCGACGTTTATGCCAAGATGGCCTCGCAATCGTATGAAAAGGCCTCGCAGCTCGATAAAAGCAATAAGGCGGTGCAAATAAAACTTACTATGATCAAGGAGCTGTTTTCGAGCGACACGCGTGCCGCGCCAAAGCCCGCGGCTCCGAAATCCGGCGCCGCGATAAATTCGGCGCCACCCGCAGTGACCGCGCCTTCATCTCTACAGAAGTAGAAAAGGCGGCAAGTAACCGTCCGCTGTGTGCCCTCACGCGACGAACGATTTGCCGTCCAAAATAATCGGGCCGCCACTTTGCAATCGGCGGCCGCTTAATTTTAAATCCGCACGACTGACTTCTTTTTAATCTTTTGAATGAGACCACTTACATGAAAACTCGCGCGTTGTTCGCTATTGCCATGCTCGCCTTCAGTGCCGTCGCCGCGGCCAATCCCGAAGTCGAACTGAAAACCAATATGGGCACGATCACGCTCGAACTCTATCCCGACAAGGCCCCGAAGACGGTTGAAAACTTTCTGCAATACGTGAAGGATGGCTTTTTCAAGGGCACGATTTTCCACCGCGTGATCAATGGCTTCATGGTCCAGGGCGGCGGCTTCACGCCGGACTTCGCCCAGAAAAAACCCCGCGCGCCGGTGCCGAACGAGGCCAACAATGGGTTGAAGAACGAACTTGGCACGATCGCGATGGCGCGCACGTCCGATCCAAACTCCGCAACGGCGCAGTTTTTCATAAACCACAAAAACAACGAGTTCCTCAATCACACCACGCCGACGCCGCAGGGCTGGGGTTATACGGTGTTCGGCAAAGTGACCAAGGGCATGGACGTCGTCAATAAGATCGCCGCGCTTGAGACCGGCGCCATGGGGCCTTTTCAGTCGGACGTACCGCGCAAACAGGTCATAATCGAAGACGCCAAGATCATCGGCGGCGGCCAGCCGGCCGCCAAATAAAGGAAGCACCATGGTCAAATTGCACACCAGTCACGGCGTGATCACACTTGAACTCGACGCCGCCAAAGCGCCGGTCACCGTCGAAAACTTTCTCAACTACGTCAAAAGTGGTCACTTTAATAACACGGTGTTTCATCGCGTGATCGACGGCTTCATGATTCAGGGCGGCGGTTTTGAGCCCGGCATGAAGCAAAAACCGACGGGCGCGCAGATCAAGAACGAAGCCGACAACCAGTTGAAAAACGACAAGTACACCGTCGCCATGGCGCGCACGTCTGACCCGCATTCGGCGACGGCGCAATTTTTCATCAACATCGCCGACAACGACTTTCTCAATCACACCGGACCCAACGCGCAGGGCTGGGGTTATTGTGTGTTTGGCAAAGTAGCCGGGGGCGCCGATGTCGTCGACAAGATCAAGGGCGTCAAGACCGGCAACCCCGGCGGTCATCAGAACGTACCGCTTGAAGATGTGATCATCGAAAAAGCGGAAGTGGTTTAAAGGCCGGATTGGGTAGCGAGCATTGAGGATCGAGCAGGCATAACCCCTTAATCCTCGATCCCCAATCCTCAATCCTCAATCCTATGTCTCATAGCATTTTCGTCTCGGACCTGCACCTTTGCCCGAGCCGGCCGGCTATCAATCAGGTTTTTTTCGATTTCCTGCGCGGGCCCGCGGCGCGCGCAGAAGCGCTCTACATACTCGGCGACCTGTTTGAGTATTGGGCAGGCGACGATGACAATGATC
>JANXRI010000328.1 GCA_025353085.1 Betaproteobacteria bacterium | reverse complement strand
GCTCAAAAAACTTTCGGCCAAGCTCGCAGCCTCCGGCATCACGATCGATAAATACCTGCTGACCTCGTGGACGGTTAAGTGCGTCGACCAGCAAAGCGGTGAAGAAATCTATTACAACAACACGCTGCCAGTTGCCGCCGGTTCCTGGTCGACTGAAGAACAAGCGCTCGCGGCAATCGGCGGCAAGATCGCGAATGAATTTTCACGCGACTTTTTCGTGCGCCACTTCAATGCGAGCGGACAAAAAGTCGCGCTAAAAATCGAGGGTCTGCCGGACGCGGGCGTCGAAGCCGGGATTGCACGCGAGTTGGTCGGACTGCAATCGGTCATCAGCGTCGCGCGTCGCGCGGGCGCACCGGTAATTTACGACGTCCGGCTTTCCGGCGGCTCCGGACCGCTGGCCGATCTCGTTGCGAATACCGTTTTGAAGCCGCTCAATGCCAAATTGGGCAAAGCCTGCTTCAACCTCGGCGCTACCAGCGGCGAACAGGTTACGGTGGTGTTCGAACCCGCTTGCAGCGACCCGGCGGTAATCACGCGGCTCGACAGTTATCCTCCCGCATCGCTATATGCTGCGCCGCCCGCGCGCCAAAAGCTCATACTGCGGGACCCGGAAGCGATTAGCAGGCTGACGATTTAGCCGCGCCGTTCAGGCGCTGGTAAACGATAAGAGCTCGGCATCTTTGGACGACGCCGTATGGCCGAGACAGATAACGCCGCGCCCGCGCAACATGATTTGTTCGCGCTTCAACAGTATTTCGGCGTCGCCCCCGACCGTTACGTAAGTGCCATTCGTGCTTTGATCGACGAGAAAAAAATTCCCGCGGCGGTATTCTATTTTGCAGTGTACGCGGGACGCCATTTTATCCGGCACCACCAATTCACATCCGGCATCCCGTCCGATCGACACGGATTTTTGCTCGGCGCCGACCTTGAGCGACAGCGCGCCGTAAGCAAGCGTCAGTGAGGACGCGCTCGTGTTTATCGGCAGGTCGCGGTCGGCCATCGCGGTTAAATCCGCACTGTCGTGCCAGATCACTTCGAAAATCCGGATCTCGTCCTGCTTACCTTTGACTTGTAATGCGTCAATTTCACGGGTGGACGCTTTGAGCAACGGCGAGAGCGCATCAACTGTTTGACCGCTGGTGATTATCTGGCCGCTTTTGGCGAGCCCCGCCATGCGTGCGGCGGTATTCACCGCGTCACCGAAGAAATCGCCCTTTTCTTCGATGGCCGGACCGAAATGAAAGCCGACGCGGATCGCAAGCCGCGCATTGTCGCCTTGTGGGATCGCCGCGACCCGCGACTGCATATCGCACGCGGCCTGCATGGCCGCGTCGACCGACGGAAAGACCGCCATCACTTCGTCGCCGATGGTCTTGACGACGTGACCGTTCTGCAGAACGGTCGATTTGCGCAGCTCGGACAACACGACCTCAATCGCGGCGAGCGCGCGCTGGTCTCCAAGCTTTTCGTACAGACTGGTGCTGCCGCTGACGTCGGCAAACATGATTGCAAAGCGCTGGGTTGCCGTAGTCACGGCAACAAATATAGCATGGCCCCGTTGCCAGCAGTGTCGGCGCTATTACAGGAGCATAAAGCGCTACGCTGCCTTGGCGACAGGCTTTTTCTTCGCCTTCGCTGCTGTCGCATGCATCGCCGCATAAGCACCGTGCGCCGCCGATTCGGCATCACCGACGTGCACCGGCAAGCCCATGTCGTTTAAGACGGAACCCAGCGCGGACAGGCACAGCATGACGTTGTCAGGGCGGCACGAATAACCCATCAGACCGAAGCGCCAGATTTTGCCGGCGAGCGGGCCAAGTCCGGCGCCGATCTCGATACCGAATTCATTGAGAAGCGTTTTTCTGACTGCCGCTTCATCGACACCTTCAGGGCAGCGCACCGCATTCATTTGCGGAACCTGGTACTGCTCCTTGACCAGAAACGTGAGTCCCATCGCCTCGAGTCCCGCCTTCAATGCAAGATGATGGCGGTGATGGCGCGCCCAGCAATTTTCGATGCCTTCCTCGCGAATCAGCAACAGCGCTTCATGCAGCGCGAACAGCGAGTTGGTCGGCGCGGTGTGATGATAGGTGCGCGTGGAAGCGCCCCAGTAGCCGAGCAGCAGATTCATGTCCATGAACCAGCTATGAATCTTGTCCTTGCGCGATTTGACATCGGCGACCATGCGCTCCGAGAACGAGACCGGTGACAGCCCCGGTGTGCACGACAAACATTTCTGGCTGGCCGAATAAACCGCATCGATCTTCCACTCATCGACGAGCACGGGCGTGCCGCCCAACGAAGTCACCGCATCGACGATCGTAAGCGCATCGTGCCTGTGCGCGATTTCAACCAGCGTCTTGGCATCGGACTGGCAGCCGGTCGAGGTTTCGGCGTGGACAAATGCGAGAATGCGCACGCCCGGATTCTTGCGAAATGCATCTTCGACTTTATGCGGATCGATCGGCGAGCCCCATTCGTCGTCGACGACGATCGCGGTCCCGCCGCAGCGCTCGACGTTCTCGATCATGCGGCCGCCGAACACGCCGTTGCGGCACACGATCACCTTGTCGCCGGGGCGCACCAGGTTCACGAAACAAAATTCCATGCCGACCGAACCAGGCCCCGAGATCGGAAACGTGAGCGGGTTCCTGGTCTGGTACGCATAGCGCAGCAGCGTCTTCAACTCCTCCATCATCTCGACGAAGATCGGGTCGAGATAACCGATTGCCGGCTGGCTCATCGTAGTCAGCACACGCGGATGAATTTCGGTCGGCCCAGGTCCCATCAGCGTGCGTTGCGGCGGATGAAAAGAATTAATGCGTTTGGCTGGCGCGAACTCATTCATGTTGTCGTTTCCTGTAAGTGTCGATGCAAATAAACTTTCGCCGTCCGGACGCGATTTCATCCGGAGCGGCTTTCTGGCGGTGGCTTCGTTCAGGACTGCAGCGGCCGTAATCTGACCATTGCTCGCGTTCTCAACCTCCATCGCCCAGCGCGCGGGCACGTAACCGGATTTGACCCAGTTATTGACGACGGCGCGGTCGAGGCGGAACTGGCGCGCCACTTCGGCTTGGGAGCCGAACAGCGCGACGAGACGGTCGATGCAGTTCATGGCGATAATTTACCATGACAAAATTATTTTGACAATTTAAAGACGCTGAATGCCTCGCTAATCGACAGTTCGCGCCTACTTCGGTTCCACAAATGTCGGGTATTCACTATACGTATCAAAGGCTTTATCCCCGTCTTCGTGCGGCGTGCCGGTGGCGGCAATCGATGCGAAATCAAATAGCTCGCGGTCGAGCAAATGAGAAGGCCGAATGTCCTGAAGGCTGCGGAAAATCGATTCGACGCGGCCGGGATAGCGCTTCTCCCAGTCGCGCATCAGATCTTTCATCTGCTTTCTTTGCAGCGTCGGTTGCGAGCCACACAAGTCGCACGGAATGATCGGGAATTGTTTGATCGCCGCGTAAGCCGTGAGATCGCGCTCATGCACGTAAGCGAGCGGCCGGATCACGACGTGCGCACCGTCGTCCGAGACCAGCTTCGGCGGCATGGCTTTGAGCTTGCCGCCGAAAAACAAGTTAAGAAAAAAGGTTTCGAGAATGTCGTCGCGATGATGGCCAAGCGCGATCTTGGTGGCGCCGAGTTCTGTTGCGACGCGATAAAGCACGCCGCGCCGCAACCGCGAGCACAACCCGCACATCGTCTTGCCCTCGGGAATCACGCGCTTGACGACGGAATAAGTGTCCTGCACTTCGATGTGAAACGGCACGTCGAGCGCCGTCAGATAATCGGGCAGGATGTGCGCCGGATAGCCGGGATGCCGCTGATCGAGATTCACCGCCACAATATCGAATTCAATCGGCGCATGCGTGCGCAAATTAAGCAGCACGTCGAGCATCGCATAGCTGTCCTTGCCGCCCGACAGGCAAACCATCACGCGATCGCCGGCCTTGATCATCGCGTAATCGCCGATCGCCTGCCCAACCTGCCGGCGCAACCGCTTGGCGAGCTTGTTCGCCTCGTATGCTTGCTTAGGATCGAGCGGGTTGCCCTCACCCTCGGTCCCTCTCCCGGGGGGAGAGGGAAGTGCTCGGCACCCTTCTCCTTCCGGGAGAAGGGTGGGGGATGAGGGGCGGGACGCGTTCATAACGTGATGCTCCGGCCGCCGTCGACGGCGATCACCTGCCCGGTCACATAGGGCGCCGCAGCCACCAGAAACTCGACCGCCTTCGCGATATCGTCGGGCTCACCGGCGCGTTTGAGCGCGGTTTGATTGACGATGCGCTGGCGCGACAATTCGTCGGACCAGGCGTCGTCGTCCGGCCACAAAATGGTGCCGGGGGCGACGCCGTTCACGCGCACGTCAGGGCCCAGTTCGCGCGCCAGCGAGCGCGTGAGCGCGAGCAAGCCGCCCTTCGCAACCGTGTAAACGACGTAATTTTTCATTGGAAGCTCAGCGTGTATGTCGACGATGTTGACGATGCAGCCGTGGCGCTTGCGCAATTCGGCTGCCGCCGCCTGGGACAAAAAAAGCGGCGCTTTCAGATTAGTGCCAATTAAATCGTCCCACGCCTTGTCGGTAATCTCGCCGATCGGCGTCGCGAAAAAACTTGACGCATTGTTGACCAGAATATCAAGACCGCCGAATTGCATGACCGTGGTCTTGACCAGGTCCGGCAAACTTGCCCCGGTCAAAAGATCGGCCTGGATCAGCGCGACCGAGTCAGCGCGCTGTGCATTTAACGCCCGCTGCAATGCGCGCGCCTCATCGACCGAAGCGCGATGATGCACCATCAGATTAGCGCCTTGGGCGTGCAAGCGGCGGCAGATCGCGGCGCCGACGCGTTTTGCGCCGCCGGTGACCAACGCCGTCTTGCCCGCGAGTGCCCCTGCCGTCGATTGCGTCATGCCGTATATTGTACGGGAAGCTCCGCACAAGGTTTTATTAATCAGGCGTACCTCTAAAGTGCGGTCTCGCAGAGACCAGCCCTTCATAGTTCCAAACCATCATTCTGACCCGCTTGTTTCCCGCCCATTTGTCGAAACTTCCAGTGCCAGAGCCGGCTGCGGTCGCACACAGTGCACGGCTGCGCGACTTGATCGCACGTGAGATTGTTGCCGCCGGCGGCTGGCTTAGCTTCGCGCGTTTCATGGAACTCGCGCTGCATGCACCGGGCCTTGGCTATTACAGCGCCGGTGCAATTAAATTCGGCGGCGCCGGCGATTTCGTGACCGCGCCGGGCATCGGCTCGCTGTTCGGCCGCACGCTCGCGCAGCAGGTCGCGCAGATTTTGCGAAGCGGCATCGCGGACATCGTTGAACTGGGTGCCGGCAACGGTCGTCTCGCGTGCGATCTGCTCGCCGAACTCGCCGCGCTCGGCAATTTGCCGCGCCGCTATCGGATTCTGGAAACCAGCGCGGACTTGCGCGAGCGTCAGCGTGAACTCCTGCAGCGAGAGGTGCCGGCGCTGGCCGCGTGCGTCGAATGGCTCGACGTGCTGCCTTTATCAATGAACGCCGTCATTCTCGCCAACGAAGTGCTTGATGCCATGCCCGTGCACCTGGTTGAAGTCAGCGCCGGCGGCATCGCTGAACGCGGTGTGTCACTCGTGAATGATCGCTTCGAGTGGAGCACGCAGCCGGCCGCCGGCGCCGTGCTCGCAACCGCGCAAAGTCTCAACCTCGCACCCGGCTATATCACTGAAATCAACCTCGCCGCGCGCTCGTTCGTCGCGACGCTCGGCGCAAGTCTCGAACGCGGCGTGGCGCTCTTCATCGATTATGGCTTTGCGGCGCGCGAGTATTACCATCCTCAGCGCAGCAGCGGCACCCTGATGTGCCATTACCGCCATCACGCGCATGACG
>JANXRI010000287.1 GCA_025353085.1 Betaproteobacteria bacterium | reverse complement strand
CGGAGGTAGATAAGACTTCCGGAGCCGCGCATGCAGCAGTCATTGGCAGTAAAAAAATCAACCACCCTGATCCCGCCGGATTATCGCGAGTGCTCGCGGCCGTTCTTTCAGTTGCGGGCGCAGCACGCGCCGGCATTGTTCGGTTTTCACGACAAGCGGTCCGGCAAGCCGCGTGCGCGGTCCGTGCGCGATGCCGCCGAATATATTTTCTTTCCTGAAAAACTCGCGCAGACCCTCGGCCGACCTCGGCAGCTTGTCGATAACTGGCTTCCGATTGCGATACCCGACGGCCTTGCGCATGCTTTTGGGTGCGGTGCGTCCCCTGATGCCGGCCGCGCACTGCTCCGAAAAAAGCTGGCCCAGCTATGCGCGTGGCTAAACGCAAGGCTGGAAGAAGCGCCCGTTGTGGTCGATCACGGCCCGAGCCGGCAGGTGACGGCATTCGGGTGCGTAGGCTATAACGTCGACTTCGTATCCCGGCGCGTCAGCGCAGCGCGGATTTTTTCGAACGGCTCGCGGCAAGAACTCAGCTTCGAAATCGAATTGTTGCAACCGCTGGCGACCGCTTACTGGCTGCGCTGGGTGGTGGAGGATTTGAAACTGGGCGCCAACGACTCCCAGTTGTCGTTGTTCGTCTCGCGGCAAGAAGCCCGCTTGCACGACGAGTGGCTCGTCAATACGGCATACGGTCTGCTGAAAGCGGACCCCCGATTCGAAGAACTGCGCAAAGAAACGCTGCCGCGGGCCTTCGATCTGAACCGCGGCTTTTTGTTGCTGGCGCTTCACGCGCGCCATGCTGACTGGAAAGAGGGATTTGTTCCGCGCAGTACATTCAATCTGGTATGGCAGCATGAATCTCTATTCCGCCGGGTCGCCCGCGAGAATCCGCAACTGCTCAAGCTGCTCGAAGTGTTTCTGTGGGGCAACCATTTGCCGCTGGTACAGGACCCGGTGGCGGAAATGCGCGATTACTTTCGCTCGTGTGGCATCACCGAAGCAGCGTGGCGTTTCGTGCATAAGCATGGCAGCCGCTTGTTCCGCGCCGCATGGGAAATCGCGGAGAACAAGAGCAAGCTGGCGGTGAGCGTCAGCTACTTGCAAATCCTGCAGTCTGCAGGCCTGCCCCCGCCTCCTGCGCCATCGCTTGCCGTCGCGTGGTTTCGCTGCTTCATCGGATTGCGTGGCCGCCTGCAGTTCAGGGGCGATTGGTGCAAGGCCCATCCGACGGTCGTCCGTGCCGTTCTGCTCGAAGGCGACAAACGCCGGCGCGGATCGGGCTTCGCGCAATTTGTCGGTGAAGCTGTCGGCGTGTTTCATTGGGCGATGGAAACCAGTTTGTCGTTGAACCCGCAGCAGGCGCGCTCTGGCTGGAAATGGCTGTATCGCAACTGGCGCGCGTGGCGTGAATCCCGCAAGCGTGAAGACGAGCTATGCGGACTATCGTGGCAGTCGCACTTACCGCGGAGGGCCGTGGGACGATTCGAGATCGTTCCCATCGAAAGCGGATTGGGATTGTTCGAAGAGGCGATGGCGATGCATAACTGCGCCGACACGCTGGTGCGCGATTGTGTCGAAAACAGCGTGCGGATGTTCTCAGTGCGCAGCTCGTCCACCGGACGGCGGATTGCCACGCTGGGTATCAAGTTATATTTCAAAACCTGGACAGAGTACCAGGTCAAACGCGCGGCCAATCGCCCCGCGACTTATGAACTCGAACAGCTTGCGATCATTGTCGCCCGGCTTTATACGCAACGAAGCCGTGCGGCTTCCGGGCAGACAGTCGTGGAATCCAATTCTCAGGCAGTGGAAGAAGGCTGATGTTTATCGACTTCACGATTTACGCGGAACGGAGCATCCCGTATGTCGACGAGCACATCCGGCGTGGTGGGCGCGGGTACCTTATCGTTGATGTGCCGACTTCGCTGAAAATTACGGAGAACATCCGGCGCCGCATAAAAGCGATCGCCGGTTTGCGGTGGCTCAGGATATACGACAGCGTTAATACCTGTGGGCGCCTGAATGTCTACGGGATGCCGCACTTGGAAACTGA
>JANXRI010000272.1 GCA_025353085.1 Betaproteobacteria bacterium | reverse complement strand
ATGCACCGACAAGATCTGCGGACTTACCGCAAGCAACGCAATCGGCGCGAACGACGTGTCATTGTCGTATTGCAGCGATTTGTAAAGATGCGGCGCAATCGCAAACGTGCTGTTGCTGCCGATCAACAAGGTGTAACCGTCGGGCGGCGATTTAGATACCAATCCGTGGCCGATCGTGCCGGTGGCGCCGGCCCGATTGTCGATGATGAATTGCTGGCCTGTGTATTCGGTGAGCTTGGCCGCGAGGATGCGGCCGATCGAATCGGTAGAGCCGCCGGCCGCCCACGGCACGATCACTCTGACTGATTTGGCCGGATAGTCCTGCGCGAAAGCCGTGAGCGCACAACCGCTCCACACGAGGGCAACGCGAACGAACGTTGTATTAATCATGACTCCGACTCCCTGAAAAAGTAAGCAGATTAGATGTGGACGACGCTTTCAATCATGCCCCCTCACTGCCGGGAATAATGCCCGGGGGCAGCGAGTAGCAATAGTCCGAAATGTCGGCGGGCTTGCACCACCACACGCGGTCTTTCAACTTGTGCTCGACGCAGTGCTTCAGCGCCGCGCGCAGCGGATGCAGGCGAAACGGCTGCCCGAACACATAGGGATGGATCGAAATGTTGCATACCAGCGGCTCTTTCGCGCATTGCTGAATCATCTCCTCGAATTGATCGACGATCATGTCGCAAAATTCGCGCGCGCTGTGCTGGCGGTGGACGATTGCCGGCGAATCATTTATCTCGGCAGGATAAGGCACGCATAGCAGCGGGCCCGCCCGGGTGCGCATCCAGATCGGCTGATCGTCGCACGGCCAATCCATCAGATATTGGTAGCCGGCCTCTTTTAACAAGTCGGGGGTCGTCGCATTTTCGTAAGTGCCCGCGCCCATCCAGCCTTTCGGCGCCGCACCTTCGTTGCGCGTGAATGTGGCGGTCACGTCCTTGATCAACTGCGCTTCGTCCGACTCCCATCGAAAGTCGTGCAGGTTTTCGGCATTGGTGCGGCCATGCGCAACAATTTCATCTTTGCGCCGGCGTATCGCATCGAATATTTGCGGCGCCTGCTCGTAGAGCCAGCTATTGGTGTTATGAGCAGCCGGCAGCGCGAGCTCATCGAACATATCGAAAAACCGCCAGATGCCGACGCGATTGCCGTAATCGCGCCAGGAGTAATTGCGCTGGGTCTGGGGTTCATTGTGCTTGGCGCTGTCGTGACCGCGGCCTTTGCCGAAAGCGAAGCATTCGATATTTGTCGTGATGCAAAACGCGAGGCGCTTGCCGCCCGGCCAGGTGTAGTCCTTGCGCTCGGTGATCGGCGAGTAATCATAGCGATTGTGCTGCGGCAAGGTCAGATTCAAGAGACGATTCCTAACAAAATATAAAATCGGCCACAGTGTTCACAGAGTGCGCCGAGAAACAGAGGCGTAAACACCATCATTTGGTTTCGATCTTCCTCTGTGTTCTCTGTGGCAAATGCTTTGGCCGTTAAATCAGTCGGCGTGTGCGCCGGACGCCCTGACTGCCTTGCCGAGCTTGTCGATATCGGCGGCGATGTGCGCCGCAAATTCCGCCGGCGTATCGGTAATCGCATCGACCCCGAGGCTCGCATAGACGGTTTTAACTTCCGGCGCATTGACGGCTTTCGCGAACTCGGCATTGAGTTTATTTACGATGGCGGCCGGCAGGCGCGCCGGTCCCAGCACGCCGCTATAGAGCACGACGTCGAAGCCGGGCAGCCCGCTCTCTGCCACCGTCGGCACGTCGGGCGCGGCGGCGTTGCGCTTGGGAGTGGTCACGCCCAGTGCGCGCAGGCGACCCGCTTTCACATTGGCCAACGCCGGCGGCATGGTCGAAAAAGTTACCGCGACTTCGCCCGCGAGCAAGGCCTGCACCGCCTGCGAGCTGCCCTTGTACGGGACGTGAATCATGTCGATGCCGGCCATGGTTTTAAACGTCTCTGCCGCGAGGTGAAGAATGGTTCCGTTGCCCGACGAGGCGAACGGAATCTGCGCGGGCCTGCTCTTGCCGAGCGCGATCAATTCTCTGATCGACTTCACGGGTAGCGACGGATGCACCACGAGCATCAGCGGGCTCGCCGCCACCAGAGTGACGGGCGTGAAATCCTTGACGGTGTCGTACGGCAGTTTTTTGTACAGGCTCGCGTTGATTGCGTGTGTCGTCATGTCCTGCATAAACAGCGTGTAGCCGTCCGGCGGCGCCTTGGCCACTATTTCAGACGCGATGGTGGTGCCGGCACCCGCGCGATTGTCGACGATGACTTGTTGGCCGAGCTGCGACGACAAACGCGCGCCGAGCGCGCGTGCAAGCACATCCGAAATGCCGCCGGCCGTAAAGCCGACGACGACGCGAATCGACTTGTTGGGAAAATCCGCCTGTGCAACGGCTTGCGCGGCAAAGAGACCCGCCATGGCTGCGATCACTGCGCGAATAAATAGATTCAAGTTTTTCTCCAGTTGATTTATGTCCGCCCTTCACCCAACGCAAGATTCAAGCCGGTGGCGACCGCCCGGGCGCGCTCGCAAGGCGCGCGAAAACCGCCAGGCGCACGCTCCGGCACGGTGCACGGAACCTCGGCATGCACCAGCGTCAACGGCCGGGTTACGGCAATAAAACCGTCGAGCCGGTGGTCTTGCGTCCTTCGAGATCGCGATGCGCCTGCGCCGCTTCGCGCAGCGGATAGGTCTGGTTGATCGAAATCTTCACCACATTTTTTTTGACTACCGCAAACAGGTCGCGCGCCGCCGCCGCGAGATCTTCCGGGGTTGCCGTGTAATTGAACAAGGTGGGCCGCGTGAGGAAAAGCGAGCCTTTGGCGGCGAGCAAACCCGGATTGAATTGCGTCACCGCGCCCGAGGCGTTGCCGCAGCTCACCATGTAGCCGCGCGGCGCCAGGCAATCGAGCGAGCCCATGAAAGTGTCCTTGCCGACGCCGTCGTAAACGACCGGCACGCCTTTGGCTTTCGTTATCTCTTTGACCCGCGCCACAAAATCTTCCTTGGCAGTGACGATCACGTGTTTGCAGCCGGCTTTTTTAGCGAGCGGTGCTTTCTCCTCGCTGCCGACGGTGCCGATCACCGTCGCGCCAAGATATTTGCACCACTGCGAAAGTATCTGGCCGACGCCGCCGGCCGCCGCGTGCACGACAATAGTGTCGCCCTTGGCGACTTTGTAAGTCCGCTTGCAGAGGTACCACGCGGTCATGCCTTTGAGCATGATGGCAGCGGCAATCCGGTCGTCAACGCCGGCCGGGATTTTTACGAGCCGCGCAATCGGGCGTAAGCACACTTCTGCATAGGAGCCGATCGGGTTCGCGTAGGCCACGCGATCGCCCACCTTAAACCCTTTCACCCTGGGGCCGATGGCTTCGATGACGCCCGCGCCTTCCATCCCCAGCGTTGTCGGCAACGGCATTGGATATAAACCGGTGCGGTGATAGGTATCGATGAAATTCAGGCCGATCGCAGTATTGCGCACGCGAACTTCACCCGCGCCCGGTTGTCCTACTTCGACTTCTTCCCAGCGCATGACTTCGGGTCCGCCGGTTTGATGCATCCGAATCGCGTGAGGCATTGATATTCTCCATTCGTTTTTTGGGGTCGGTAGGCGGGAAGCGTGCCCGGGCGCTGTATGAGCGTCACATGGTAGCCGAATCTGGAGAAAGCTCAAGCCGCGCCCGCCGTCATCAAAACCTTGCAAAATAGCGGTGCGCCTGTCCCTGCTATTTCAGGCGTATTTCGACATGTAACCATGTGTAATTTCCCTACCGGTGCGGGCGCGGCGGGGGTGTAATTGGACCGTTAATTTAACCTTCTGGGAGTTTGCACATGAAACGCACAATCATCGCCCTCGCTATTGCTGGTTTCGGCGGCGGCGCTTATGCGGCGAGTGACTTCGTAGACACCGCGCAAGTCATCTCGTCCAAACCGATTATTGAACGCGTATCCGACGCCCGTCAGGAATGCAGCCCGGCGCCGCAACGCAGCGGCAGCGGCAGCAACATCATCGGCCCCATCATCGGCGGC
>JANXRI010000165.1 GCA_025353085.1 Betaproteobacteria bacterium | reverse complement strand
ACCAGGATATTCGGTTGCGACGCAACCAGGATGACCGGCGCGAAATCTTTGACCGGATCGAAATTCAGCTTCGTATACAGCGCGGCGTTGGTCGCCAGTATGCTGTTATTGCCCAGCAGCAGGGTGTAACCATCGCCGGCTGACTTGGCGACGAGTTCGGCGGCGATGTTGCCGCCCGCGCCGGCGCGATTATCGATCACCACCTGCTGACCCCACGCTTCGGCGAGCTTCTGCCCCAGCAGGCGCGCCACGATATCGCTCGGTCCGCCCGGCGTAAAGCCGACGACGAAGCGCACGGCTTTCTCCGGGTACTCGGCAGTCGCATCCGGCGCCGCCAGCGCTATCGGCAGACATAGCGCAAGCTCAGTCACCCGCAACGCGGAAAATCGTTTTAGCCTTAATAGATACATCACGTCACAATTCCTGCAACAAAAACAATTAGCTTAAGGCTCGCGGCAGACGATGCCATCGTGCTGCGAAAATGAAGTACGGCACTTCGCTCGCGCTCGTTTCGCGGATGCGACGAGCTGGACCAGTGTAATCGTCGAGTTCGTAATGCAGGCGCGGCTCGCGTGCGCGCTCCAGAAACGGCATGAGTTCTCCTCGTCGATGATCTTAGCATGGTGCCTTGTCAATTTTTCGCCGCTGTTGGACACGGCTGATGAGGTGACCCGTATGAAAAATGCAATGCCGCGAATTCGCATAGCCCTCTCGATTCCAGTATCGATCCTGATACCCGGCGCGCCAGCAAAAGGGGGCCGCGATTTTCCGGCGAAGCCGCTGATGATTGTCGTACCCACGACACTGGGCGGGATACGATCTCGTGGCGCGCCTGCTCAGCCAAAAATTGAACCGGTTGACTGGCCAGAATGTCATCGTTAAGAACGGCGCGGGCGCCTCCGACAACATCAACGCGGGGTTTATTGCGCGAGCGCCGGCCGACGGCTACACGCTGTTCTGCGTCGCCCGCGCCAAATCTGTTGTAATCTGCCCGCGCAGGCCATCTCAGGTGGAGGTCAGGTTCATGAATACATCAAACTCGCTGTTGCACGCATCCCGCGTTGCCCCTTTCGTCTGCGCCCTCTTTTCCGTGGCTGCGTTCGCACAAACAACGGCGCCGCCACTCGCGCAACTGATGCCGCCCAAGTCGTTGCAGATTATCGTGGCCAACGCGGCCGGCGGCCCGGCGGACTTCATCGCGCGCGTGCTGTCGCCCAAACTGAGCGAAGCGCTGCGTCAGAACGTGATCGTCGATAACCGGCCGAGTGCAAACGGCGTCATCGCCGGCGAATATGTCGCGCGCGCGGTCGCCGACGGTTCGATTATCGCGGTCGGCAACAGCGGCACCCATGCGATCAATTACAGCTTGTACAAAAAACCCACTTACGATCCCGTGCGCGATTTCGCCGCAATCACCGAAGTGGTCAACGGCAGTCTCGTGCTCGTCGCGCATCCACGCGTGCCAGCCAATTCGGTGCGCGAACTGATCAATGAAGCGAAAAAGGCGCCGGGCAAATTCAACATCGCTGTCGCCGGCGCGACCGGCGAAGTAGCCGGCAATGCGTTCAAGCTCAAGGCCGGCATCGATTTGAACAACGTGCCGTACAAAGGCGGCGCGCCGGCGGTATTCGCCGTGATCTCGGACGAGTCTCAACTGTTACTCACGAATTTGTCGGGCGTCGCAACCCAGGTCGACGCCGGCAAATTAAAAATTCTCGGCGTCACCGGTGCGCGGCGCGACGCGCAATTGCCAAACGTACAGACATTCGCCGAGAGCGGGCTCGACGGATATGAGGTCGAGATGTGGTACGGTTTATTTGCTCCGGCTAAAACACCTGCCGCCATCGTGCACGCATTACAGCGTGAAGTCGCGCGCATAGTCGCCATGCCGGAGATCCGCGAAAAATTTGTGGCGGGCGGTTACGAAGTTGTGGCGACAACGCCCGAGCAGTTTACCGAGCGGGTCAAACGGGACACGGAAAAATACCGGAAAATAATTCTCGACTCCGGCATGCAGCAAGAATAAAGCCCGCAGCGCGCCGAGCCAACTATCGAATGGCGTGGACCCGCGCCGGGAGCGGCGTGTCAATGTCGTCCGGATCGTACACCCGGTGCATCACTTTGTTTTTGCCCAGCGCCTTGACACGCTGCATCAGCCGGTCGCAGAAGGCAACCGTGCGATCGACCGTATCGGGCACCCGCGTGAATATGCCGACCCCCACGCTGAACGTAATCGGCCAGTCATGCGCTTCCATGGCACGATCGAGTTGACCGGATAATTTTTTTATTACTGTCAAAGCGTCGATTTCCGCCGTCTGCGGAAATACCAATGCAAACTCATCGCCGCCGAGACGCGCGACGATGTCGGTCTGCCGCAAATTAGATTCGAGCGTCTGCCCGATCATTCTCAGCACGCGGTCGCCTTCGCGATGGCCGAGCCCGTCGTTGATGATCTTGAAGTAGTCACAGCTGATATACACCACCGCAAATGGCGCGCGACTGCGGCGGTGCCGCGCCATCTCGACCGCCACTTTTTCATAGAAGCCGGTGCTGTTCGTAACGCCGGTCACATAATCCACGCGCGCGGCAGATTGCGCTCTCTCGTAAAGACTTCTGACCATCACGGTCAGATACGCAATCAGCAAATAGGCGAATAACCGGTTGCCGATACTGATGTAAAAATACGCTTCCTCGGAAAACGGATTGCCGGTCAACCGACCGATTTCAAGCTCGGAGAACATGGCCAGAAAGGCGAACAACCCGCCCCACCACCCGCGGCAAAACCAGCTGACGGCGAGGATAATCAGCACATAGAAAGCGCTGAGGCTCAACTCATAGGAAGTGAGATAGTCCGCGGCAACCACCAGGGCAAACGCGGTGAATGCGGGAAGCAGCACCGCCAGCCCTCCGGGCGCGCGGTCCGCAAATGGTATCGCCTCGTCGCGCATTGGCTGCCTTCCCTGATTCAGCTCGCCGCTATGTTAGCCGAACGCCCGCTCAAATGCTTGCGCCGTGGGGCAGCCGCCGGGACAGTCCCGGCAGTTGCAACCGCTGTTGATATCAGGCACCGCCAGTGCCAGTGACGCTGGTGCCGCCGCATACGAAAAGCGCCTGGCCGGTCACGTAGCCCGCGTCGCGGTCGAGAAAGAACAACACGGCGCGTGCGATGTCGTCCGGCGTGCCGACGCGTTTTACGAGTATGCCGTCGATAACAGTCTGGCGTTTGGCACTGCCCTCAGGATGGCCGCGATTGAAGAGATCGCTGGCGACCGGACCCGGAATGACCGTGTTAACGGTGACACCGTTGCCGCCGACTTCGC
>JANXRI010000163.1 GCA_025353085.1 Betaproteobacteria bacterium | reverse complement strand
GCCCGGCGGCCCGCTGTCGCAACTGGCGATCCACCAGTTCGACGTGCTGCATTATCTCGGCGGTGAAATCAGCGACGTGAGCTCGATGGCGTCGAAGCTGTCGCCGGTGGGCGCCGAAGTCGATGACCAGTCCATGACGCTACTCAAGTTTACCGACGGCAAAATCGGCTATGTCGGTTCGTGCTGGACTTCGCCGGGTATTTTCGCGGTGCGCGTGTTTGGTTCCAAAGCGCTCATGCACTACGAAATCGATTTCGGCACCTGGGACACGCCCGACAAGCTGCACACGACTTCAACGCTTTACATCCAGCGCGGCAGGGACGGCTACGGCAAACGCGAAGAAATCAAGCTGCCGCCGAGCGACATGTTCTGCGCCGAACTCGAGATGTTCGCGGAAAGCTGCGTGACCGGCAAGGTGCGCGAGTTATCGGCGCACAACGGCAACGTCGCGGTCGCCGTCGTCTACGCGGCGTTGCGCTCGATCGAGCGCAATGGCCAAGCCGTGAAAATCGCCGACATCATCAGCGAAACGAAGGCTAAAATCTAGGGAAACACTGAACATCTCCCCGCTTGCTTTCTCATGGTATGAACAGCAAAGCGCGGCGGCGGGCATCGCCCGGAATCAGTTTTCTGTCGACTCGTTCATGCGGGTTTTCGTCATTCGCAGCAGATCTCCGGCCGCCGTTGATCCAGGTGCGGTTTAAATCAAATCGAACATTTCGTGCGCACCGGCTCCGCCGAGTATGGGGTTTACACAGGCAGCGAACTTCGCTCTCTGCTCCGCCACCGACAGCGGCCAGGCAAGCGATCCGGGGGTCTTGTTGATGCGGGCGGCGAAGGTTGCGCCACGCGCGCGGATTTCCAGGTCGGTATAGCCCAGGGTTCCGGAATAGGTCTTCGCATTCGGGACGCGGTAACGCTCGATCTTCCGCATCAGCGTCTGCGCGGCGGGCCGCGCAACCGCCGCGTCCGTAAAGCTCGCGAGCTGCGGGTTACCGTCCTTTCCGGCCTCGCTAACGATGACTGCGCTACTTCACGGCAGCCTGATCTACATTCCGGTGAGCAGCATTCAGCCCAGCGGCTAGAGCTGAATATCTAATGCATCGACTGAAGGCGATGAGGATTTCTCGCCCTTGGATTTCTGGTCGGCCTTGGCGATCTCGCTCAAAAATAGATCGCGAACCCATTCGGCGCCTTTGCGCTCGATCTGCGCCTCGGTTGCGCCGGTCGTGCGCATCGCCCCAATTAGCGCTTCGAACCGCGGGCGCAAATTTCTAAGCACTCGCTTACGAGTTGCTGCCGGTAGCGCCTGTACTAACGCTGACATGACCGCGATAATGCCGGCGGCCTGCCCCATCAAAAATGCTTCGTCATGTGCGTGAGCCATTTGTTTCACATCCTCATCCTGTTCATTCACGGTTTTTAATGCCCGCACGGTCTGCGACTGTGCTTCAGCTATTCAGCCGCAGCGGACGTACAATATTAAAAGCAGCGTCTCTCGGTCAGTCGCACACGGTCATCTACACTCGCATTAAGCGAAGCGAAGAATGAGCTTTGCTGCCGCAGAGTCGCGAGCGCTTCGGTATCGAGAGCAAGCCCGTATGCGTTTGCATGACGACAGCGGGCCCCGACGATCGCTGCGCAATCAGTGCGCGCAACTGTGGTGAGCATAATATTTTGGACCTCTAAAGAGCAAATATACTGCGGCTCCCCCTTCGGCAGCGTGCGGCATCACACACCTAACGGCGACCACTCGCGATCTTTTCAAGCGTCGCTAACAGATAGAATTCCTACAAAAACTTGCGCGGCAAGCCTACAGACGCTTTGCGCTTCCTGAGCGAACAATACGTCTAAGATTCCTCAATGCAATCAGAGGATGACGCTTGCAACACCCGGTTTAATTTGCGTCCCGATCCAAGCCGCCATTCGCTGAGAGCATCCACCAGCCCGTTGTACATTACTCAGGAGTAACTGTCATGAATAAAGATCAAATCAAAGGTGAAGTGAAAAATATTGCCGGCAAAGTGCAGGAAAAAGCGGGTAAGGTTGTCGGGAGCACGGAGCAGCAGGTTAAAGGGCAGGCCAGGCAAGTTGAGGGGAAGATTCAAAAAGGCGTCGGCAACGTTGAGGAGGCCGTCAGAGACTCCAAAAAACATTAATCACCGTCGATAGCGAGTAGCGCATTTGCGTCAGCGCTCGCTTGCCCTCGGAGATTGCTTCATTAGAGAGGGAATGTTGGAGGCGTGTATAGTG
>JANXRI010000108.1 GCA_025353085.1 Betaproteobacteria bacterium | reverse complement strand
ATGACGTGCCCGCCAACGATCGCGACGAGCGCGACATACCAGGTCACGCGCGCGTCGATGAGCCCGAGGTCGGGCCGGAAATTCGCAGTGCCGAACAAATCCCACTTGACGCCGAGCGGGTCTGAGGCAAGTGCAATGAATTGCTGGCCCTGCACGAGAAAACTCCCGCAGTTGTGCGCGATGTTATAGCCGATTGCAATGGGCACGAGCGTCAACGCGAACAGGCGGGCGATTTTGCCGGTGTCGTAACGAGGCACCAGCAACGCCGTCATTGCACACGCGAGCGCATAGGCGCTTATAAATAGCAGCCACACGCCAATAAGTCCGGCGGCGCTCAGGCGGTAGCCGTTGGTGTCGAGCAGGAAAGGGGCCGCGCGCGTGAGCCCGGTTTGAACGAGCCACCATAATTGTCCGCTCGACAAGCCATCGAACAGCACGGTCGACAGCATTGCAATCACAAAGCCTATGAGAGCGGGGGACGGCGCCGGTGCGGTCATGAGCCCGCGGCCGGGTGCCCGCACACCGATGCTGCGCGCATCATGGCCGGCGGCCAGCGGCGCGAACAATCCGAGAGTGGCGAAATAAACCGCGAACACGTCGCCATTCGCTTGCCACTTATCGGCGCCAAAACACATCATGCCAAGCAGCGTAATCACAGACCACGCGAGCAGAACGCACACGAGACGGTAAGGCACTGCAGCCTGCGGGTAAGCGACTTCGAACCAGCACAGGCCGAGCAGCAACGCAACGGCCGGCCAGGCGCCGATTGCGGCGGGATAGCGCCAGCCGAGCGTAATACCGTTGTTGATGCCTGCCCGTCGCGCGAGTGCATCGATGAGATCGAAAAGGGTGCGCCAGGGATCGAGCGCCGGCCAGATATTACCGACGCATGCAACCGTCAATGACAAGCCGATCCAGCCGATAATCCATACCATAGTCGGCGCGAGATTCATCAGCGGATCAGCGGTGCCATAGAGTCCGGCAACGACGGTGAACGTAAAAAGTAAAAGTCCAATCGACCGCGCCGCTATCCGTAACAGCGGCAGGAATCTGCCCACGTTTACCTGGCGCGTACCCGCGGCATCGGATGGCGCCGTGTGCTCGACGACAATCTGGGCGACCACGAACGAGAGCACGACGACCGCCGCAGCGCCAACAACGAAATAAGAGAGGGGCGCCGGCAAATCATAGCGTTCATCAAATGCATGTGCATAAGCGAACGCGGGCCAGCCTAGGATCGTCGCCACCGCGCAGCACGCTCGGGTCATCGCGGCCGCACTTCGAGTGTTGCGAGCGGTGCGCTGCGATGGCGCGAGGCGGTCGTGGCAGCCGCGTCATGCCATTCGATCGGATAGCGGCCTGTCGCGTAGGCGGTAAACGCAAGTTCGCCTGGCTGGCCGGGTAACAATTTCACCGACAGCCGATAGCCGTGCACATGCAATTCGCCCGGCGCATCACTCGTAATGCGCACACGCAGAACGTCGCCTTTTTCCACTTTCAGCAACCGCTGCGGCGCCGGCACTGCGCCGTGTACGATGACGAGGTCGAACGTTTTTTGCGGCGCATCGGCCGCCTGCGCGGTTGCAAACGCGACGGCAGTAAACACCGCAAATATTAGGACAGATATTCTCATTGCAAAGCTTTTTGATTAAACGTAGCGCAGGCGCCTGCGCTACCTTTAAAGCGCAACGGCACGCCACTCCAGTGGCTGGCTGGATGGCGTGGAATATGCCAGAATCGTTCCCGTAATCATAGGGCGCGCTGGTCAGCGCTCGCCGGCCTTCATTCTCATTCTATAAGGCCGCAATATTTTCTGGGGGAGTTCAATGCAACGCAATCGGAAGTTATTCAGTCACGCTGTACACGCGCTCGCCGTCATGCTGGCACTCGTTGCCGGTTATGCCGCCGCTGCCGAGTCACCTTATATTCATCCGGCTTCGCGCAAGCCCGAAGCCAAGAACATGCAACTGGTGGGCTACAGCGATCTGCAGGCACGCAGCGCGTATCAGCCAGTGATTCAGCGTCAAGGCGACCGCTACATCGCCTACATCGGTCATCACGGCGGCACCGAGGAGATTCCGCAGCCATTCAATCCGCTGACGAAGCAAAAAGAAAATAATGGTACCTCGGTCGTCGACGTCACGGATCCCAGGCACCCAAAATACCTGACGCACATTCCGGGCGAACCGGGCCTCGGCGAGCAGGGCGGCGCGCAAATGGTGCGCATATGCGACGGCAAGAAGCTGCCCAAAGGCGACCCGGCCAAGTTCTACATGCTGCGCACCGGCGGCACCACTGCGCAGGAAGTGTGGGACGTTACATCGCCCGAGCGGCCGAGCCTGATCACGACCGTGATCGGCGGACTCAAGGACACGCACAAAAACTGGTGGGAATGCGATACGGGCATCGCCTATTTAATATCGGATGGCCGGCCGGAAAAGTGGCGCACCAAGCGCATGACGAAGATTTACGATTTGTCGGACCCTGCGCATCCGAAGTTCATCCGCAACTTCGCCCTGGTCGGCCAGCAGCCCGGCGCGGCGGGCGAAAATGTGCCTGAAGACACACACGGACCGATTGTGCTCGGCAACCGTGTCTACTTCGGCTATGGCACCCTGTTAGGCGGCGTTATTCAAATCGTCGACCGCGAAAAACTGCTCAAGGGCAACCCGGCCTCAAGTGATCCGTTCGCGCCGACCGCCGAAAATCTCCTATATCCGCAAGTCAGCCGCCTCGACATGTACCCGACGGTCGGTGCGCATACGACTTTACCGATGCTGGGCATGGAAGTGCCGGCGTTCGATAAATTTCACGTGAAGTCGGGAGAATTCCGCAGCGGCAAGCCGGCCAAGCGGGACTTTTTGCTGGTGGTCAACGAATCGACTCAAAACGAATGTCATGAGGACTATCACATGATGTTCATGGTCGATATCACCGAGGAGACCAAGCCGTATAACGTGTCGAACTTCTATGTGCCGGAAAAAAGCGGCGACTTCTGCGCGCGCGGCGGGCGCTTCGGCACACATTCGTCCAATGAAGACATGGGCCCGATTTATTACAAGAAGCTCGTATTCATCTCATGGTTCAACGCGGGCCTGCGTGTCGTCGACGTGCGCGACCCGTTCACGCCGCGTGAAGTCGCCTATTACATTCCGGCAATCAACAAGAATACGGCGAAGCGCTGCGTCAAGATCAACGGCGTCGAAAGCTGCAAGATCGCGATCCAGACCAACAATGCCGAAGTCGATGATCGCGGTTACATCTATGCCGTCGATCGCGCCAACACCGGCATGCATATCCTCGAGCTGACCGGAGCTGCGCGCAAGATTGCGAACCTGAAATAGCTTCCGTGGAAAAAAAAGGGCGCGACTTACGTCGCGCCCTTTTTTTGTATCGCGAACCGGTTACTTGATGAGTCCCAGGCGCTTCGCGACTTCGGTATAAGCCTTCGCCCGCTCGCGCATGAACGGCTCCATCTTGTCGACGCCGACGTTGATCAACTCAAAACCGCTTTTGAACGCAAGCTCTTTCATTTCCGGATCGTTATTGAGCGCCGCCCACAGGTCGGACATGCGCTTGCGCGCGTCCGCCGACGTGGCCTTCGGCATGCCGATGCCGCGATAGGCGCCATCGACCCAATCAAAGCCGAGTTCCTTGAACGTCGGTACGTCGGGCAGCAGCGGATGGCGCTTGTCCATCGCGACCGCGAGCGCCCGCACCTTGGTGTTCGTGTTAATCGCGAACGCGGAATACGACATGGCGCCGGTCACGTGCTGGCCGATGACCGCGGTGGTTAGATCGCCGGTCCCTTTGAACGGGACATACGTCGTCTGAATGCCCGCGACGATGTTGAGCTTTTCGTGCGCGGCATGGTTGGCCGAATTGGTGCCTGAACCTGCCAGCGTGAGCTTGCCGGGCTGCGCTTTCGCCATTTTCACGAGATCGGCGAATGTCTTGAGCGGGCTGTCGTTGGCAACGACGATCGCATCGGGCGTGTAGTGAAACCAGTAGACCGGCATGATGTCTTCGGTCTTGTACTGCACCTGGCCTTCGAGCGGTTGCAGCACGATATGCGGCAGGTTAATGCCGACCACGTTATACCCGTCGGCCGGCAGGCTGTTCATCTGCGCCCACATGAGGCCGCCGCCAGCGCCGGGCTTGTACTGAATGATGGTTTCGATGCCGGGACATTTCTTTTTCAGCACGAGCTGCTGATGCCGCGCCGCGATATCGGATTCGCCGCCCGCCGGGAACGCCTGGTAATAGGAAAGATTTTTATCGATGCAGGCTTGCGCTGATGCGGTGCTGCTCAATGCGGCAGTGGCGGCGAACGCGAATGCGATTGCAGTAAAGTTCATGCTTCCTCCAATGACTTAATTGTATGCTTTAAAATTACCGCCGCACGATATCAGCGGCCGCGGTTGAACGCAAACGCGA
>JANXRI010000080.1 GCA_025353085.1 Betaproteobacteria bacterium | reverse complement strand
TATTGCCGCGACCGGCATTGACAATTGCCGGCCGGTGGTCGATGGCCGCTCGCTCGTGTCTCATCCGTTCGATCCGGACGCGCCGGCGGTTTCTGCAAAAGTCCCGCTATTGATTGGAACGTGCGAGACCGAGACCGCTTTCGATTTTGCGCTGAACCCGAAAAACTTCGCGCTAAGCGCAGAAGAATCGAAGGCGCGCGTGAAATTTTTGCTCGGGCTCGATGACGCGGGCGCGGACGCGATGCTCGCCGCGTACCGTCGCACGCATCCCGCCGCCACGCCGAGCGAGCTCGTGATTTTTATTTTTTCGGATTACAAATACCGCCAGAACGACATCAAGGCCGCCGAGCGCAAAGCAGCGCAAGGCGCAGCACCTGCCTACATGTATTTATTCACTTGGCGCACGCCGGTGCTCGACGGCAATCTGAAGACGCCGCACACGCTGTGCATCCCGTTTGTGTTCGGTACGGTAGACGTCGCATCAGGCATCACCGGGACGGCCCCCGAGCGATATGCATTGAGCGAAAAAGTAATGGGCGCGTGGGTCGCATTCGCGCGCAGCGGCAACCCGAATCACGCCAGGCTGCCGGCCTGGCCGGCTTACTCAACCGCCAAGCGCACGACGATGATCTTCGACAACGAATGCAAAGCGGTCGACGACCCGGCAGGTGCGGACCGCATCGCGATCAACTCGGCGCCGACCTACGTCGCTGAACTCGCCGGACGCCGGTGAACGACGCTTCAGCAACTGGCGTGCGCCAACAAGTCAGCGCCGCCGAGTGGCAATTGCGCTGCGAGCTCGCGGCCGCGCATCGCCTTGTCGCGCATTTTGTATTCGTGGATCTCACGTACAACCACATCTCTGTGCGTCTGCCCGATGCGCCGGCGCATTTTCTGGTCAAGCCCGCGAACGTTTTCATGGAGCAGGTGACGGCTTCGAATCTCGTCAAATACGATCTCGATGGCCGGCAGGTGCTTGCATCGCAATATGAAGCAGCACCATCCGCGTACAACATTCACGGCGCGATCCTGCGCGAGCGGCCGGACTTGAACGCGGTCGTGCATACGCATTCGCCCGCCAACATCGCGGTGTCGGCGCAAAAACACGGGTTGCTCATGCTGTCGCAACAGGCGATGCGCTTTCATGCGCAGATTGCGTACTATCAGTATGACGGCGACGATGCGTCGAAAGAAGGCGCGGCGCGTCTGGCGCGCGCGATGGGCGACCGCTGGCTCATGCTGCTCAATAATCACGGCGCGCTAGTCTGCGGCAAGACGATTCAGGACGCTTATATACACAACCATTTCCTGGAACTCGCCTGCCGCGCGCAAATCGGCGCGCTCGCCGGCGGCTCTGAGCTCATCACGCCGTCGCGCGCGCTGTGTGAAGAACGCGCGCGCCTGTTCGGCCAACTCGGGCAATACGATGCAACAAGCCGGGACTGGCTCGCAGGGCTCGCGCTGGTGGAACAGCATTATCCTGATTACAAGTTGTAACTTTGGAGGAGGCGGCATGCACCAGGTTCGATTAGGTCCGACGACTACGTTCGTCGCAGCGGCTTTGCTGTGCGCAGTAGCGCCCGGCGCTTACGCACAAAACGCGAGTACGCCCAATTTTCCGGCCAAGCCAATTCGCTACATCATTGCGTTTCCGCCTGGTGGCTCGAACGACATCCTCGCGCGCATCATCGGTGCGCGCATGACCGAAGCGATGGGGCAGACGGTCATTATCGACAACCGTCCCGGCGGCGGCGCCAACATCGGCGCCGAAGCGATCGCGCGCGCGGCGCCCGACGGCTACACGATCGGCAATATCAGCGCGACGCATACGATCAATGCGACGCTGTATCCGAAATTGAGCTATGACGTTTTAAAAGATTACACGCCGATTACGCGCGTCGCGGAAATTCCGCTGCTGCTCGCGGCGCACCCGGTGGTACCCGCGAAAGGCCCGCGCGAGTTAATTGCGCTTACGAAGCAACGCAAGATGAGTTACGGCTCATCGGGCATCGGCACGCCGGGGCATCTCGCGGCGGAAATGTTACGGGGTTACGGCGCGCAGGATCTCGTACATGTGCCGTATAAAGGCGGCGGTCCGGCAGGCGTCGATTTGATGTCGGGCAATATTGAGCTGCTGTTCAACAACATGCCCGAGCTCGTGCCCTTTGTGAAAGCGGGCAGGATGCGCGCAATCGCGGTGACGAGCATCAAGCGCGATCCGGTACTACCCGATACGGTGTCGATGATAGAGGCGGGCTTTGCCGGCTTTGATCCCGGCAATTGGGTTGCAATCGTCGGGCCGGCCGGCATACCGAGGGACGTGGTCGCGCGGCTTAATTCAGAAATCGTCAAAATTCTGCGCGAGCCCGCAACGCGCGACAAAATCGCCGCGCAAGGTTTTAATATCGTCACCAGCACGTCCGACGAACTCGCCGCCTATATTCGCTCCGAGCACGAAAAGTGGGGCAGGCTCGTGAAAGTTTCAGGCGCGAAAGTCGAGTAGGATATTCCAACCGCAAATAAACGCAGATAAACGCGGATGGAATTCGTTCGCATGCAAATTTCCTATGGAAGTGTTTTTGAAATCGGCGAGAACTCTTCTTGAATAAATTCTCGGATTTGCTTTTGAACTCATCCGCGTTTATCTGCGTTTATCTGCGGCCGAAAATGGTTTTTTTCAGTGTCCTGTATATGGTCGCGCTGACGGCCGCAGCCGCCGACTACCCCACGCGCCCGATTCGCATGCTCGTTGGTTTCACCGCAGGCGGCGGTTCCGATCTCGCCGCGCGCATCGTGGCGCAGAAGCTAACTGAAACTCTGGGCCAGAGCGTGGTGGTCGACAATCGCACCGGTGCAACCGGCGCAATCGCAGCAGAGATGCTGGCGAAGGCGAACCCGGACGGATACACGCTGATGATGCTCGCCGTGGCGCAACTCGTAGCGACTGCGTTCGCCGACAAGATGCCGTTCGACGTCGTGCGTGATTTGGCCGGCGTGAGTTTTGTCTCGCGCAATCCATACGTGATGGCGGTCTCGCCCAATCTGGCGGCGCGCTCCGTGCGTGAGTTCATCGATCTGGCGAAAGCGCAACCGGGGCGTCTCAATTATGGTTCTACCGGCCTTGGCGGGTCGAACCATATCGTCACTGAGGTGTTCAACGTAACAGCAGGTATCAAACTCGCGCACGTGCCCTATAAGGGGCCGCCGCAAGCGCTCGCCGATCTCGCGGGCGGTCAGATTCAGCTCGTGTTTGCGAGTATTACCTCGGGTCTGCCGCTCGCGCGCGCCGGCAAGGTGCGCGTGATCGCCGTTACTTCATTGAAACGCTCGCAGGCCGCACCGGCCGTGCCGGCGATTGCCGAAACGCTGCCCGGCTATGAAACGATCGGCTGGTATGGGGTGGTCGCGCCGAAGGCGACACCGCCTGCTTTGCTGCAGCGACTGAACGCGGCGATTGCGCGGGGACTGCAAGCGCCCGAAGTAAAAGAACGGCTCGCTGCCGATGGCTCAGAAGGTGTGGGCAGCACGCCGGCGGAATTCGATCGGCATATGGCGAGCGAAGTTGCGCGCTTCCGGAAAGTGATACGCGACGCCGGTATTCGCCGCGAATAGTTTCACGCCTCGAGCATTTCACGCGTCAAGCGTTTGCGAGTTCGATCAATCGGCTTTGATGCCGACCTCCTGAATCACTTTGCGCCACTTCGCAATGTCTGTCTTGACCTGGGCCGCAAACTCCTGCGGAGAGTTGCCGATCGGATCGAACCCGATCGCCACCAGGCGTTCGCGCACGTCGGGTCGTGCCAATGCTTTCATGATCTCGGAATGCAAGCGCGCGAAGACGGGTTTCGGCATGCCGGCGGGCACGAACAACCCCTGAAACGTGTCGCCGGCCATTCCGGCGATGCCAAGTTCGCCCATCGCCGGTACTTCAGGCAATGCAGCGGTGCGCTGGTCGGCGGTGACCGCAAGGCCGCGCAATTGGCCTGCCTTGATCTGTGGTGCGAAGCTCGGCACGGATGCGAATCCGATGGGCACTTGCCCGGACACCATGGCCAGCAGTTCAGGTCCGGCGCCATTAAAGGGGACATGGGTGAGATCCAGCTTGAACGCGAGACGAAACATCTCGCCGGATAGATGCGGCGTGGTACCGGTGCCGGTCGATGCATAGTTATGTTTACCCGGCTGCGAGCGCACGAGCTCAATCAGTTCTTTGACGCTTTTCGCCGGGAACGCCGGGTTTACAGCGAGAATATTGGGCGAGCTGCCGACACAAGTCACCGGCTGAAAATCGCGGAACGGGTCATGCGGTATTTTTGTATACAAAGAAGGATTGACCGCAAACGCCGAGCTCGCGATGAGCAGCGTATAACCGTCGGGCTGCGCCTTGGCGGCGACGCCGATTCCGATGTTGGCGCCGGCGCCCGCGCGATTATCGACGACCACGGTTTGGCCCATGCTTTCGCCCAACTTTTGCGCCAGCAATCGACCGACCACGTCGGATGCTCCACCGGGTGCAAACGGCACGACGATGCGCAGCGGATGCGAGGGATATTGCGGGTCAGCGGCCATTGCCGGCAGCGGAACAATCAGCGCCGCAAGAATGACGGGCAGGCCGCGATTGGCGAACGAAGTCATGTGCGCTCCTTACGATTATCCGACGTTGATAGAGCCTGCGATCTGCGTCGCCGTCTTGCCGCAATCATACCAATGATAGAACGACGCAATGCTTTTTGCAGCGGCTCCAGCACGCCGGCCGCGTTGCAAGTTCGCAGCCGGACTATGTCATCATGGAGCGCAAGCCGCCGGTCCGAGGCACGGCAGTAACTGCAGGAGGAGTCATGAAGTATTGCGTGGCGCCATTCGCGAACCCGATCGTTGTCGGGGTGATGGCCGCGGTCGTGGCCAGTGGGCCGGCACTCGCGGCGCAAACGCCGTCCGCCGCAGAGGCAGTGGCGACGCAACGTTATCCGGGGGGACCGGTGCGCATGGTGGTGCCGTTCACGCCAGGCAGCGCGAGTGATATTCTCGCGCGACTCATCGGACCGAAACTTCTTGAAGCGTGGGGACATCAAATCATCGTCGACAACCGGCCGAGCGCCGGCGGCACGGTTGCCGGCAGCATCGTCGCGAGTGCGGCGCATGACGGTTATACATTGATGCTGACATCGTCAGGTTTCGCGGGCAGTGCCGCGTTGTACGACAAGCTGCCGTACGATTCCTTGAAAGATTTTTCCGGCGTCACACAAGTCGTCAGCACGCCCCTCGTGCTCGTGGTCGGGCCGGCGCTTGGCGTTAAATCGGTCAAGGATCTGATCGCACTCGCGCAGCAAAAATCCGGACAGTTGAATTTCAGTTCCTCGGGCATCGGCAGCGGCACGCATTACGCAGGCGAACTCTTCAAGCTTGCAGCCGGCATTAACGCGGTGCACGTGCCTTACCGCGGCACACCTGAAGCGATTAACGACGTGATCAGCGGTCGCATCCAGTTCATGACCGCGCCCGTATTGCCGGCGATGGCGCTGGTCAAGAGCGGGCGTTTGAGCGTGCTCGGCGTGACGACGCGCGAGCGCATGGCGTTGTTACCCGACGTCCCGACGATCGCCGAAGCGGCGCTGCCCGGCTTCGAGTATGACGGCTGGTACGGAATTCTCGCGCCGTCAAAAACGCCGCGCGCGATCATCAATAAAATATCGGCGGAAGTCGCGCGCATTCTCAAGCTGCCGGAGGTGGCGGACAAAATTGTCACCACAGGCGCCGTTCCGAGATCATCGACGCCACAGGAATTCGACAAGCTCGTACGCGAAGAGATCCTGATGCGCGGCAAGGTTTTCAAAGCAGCCGGTGTGAAACCGGATTGAGCAAATGAAAAAAGTATTCGCATCTTTCCTCGCGGCAACCGCGGCCGGTGCAGTGCATGCCGCGGATTTTCCAACCAAGCCCGCGCGCATCATCGTGCCAATCGGCGCCGGTAGCAGCATGGACATCGTGGGCCGGGTGCTTGCGCAAAAGTTCACCGAGGCGTGGGGACAAACAGTGATCGTGGATAACCGCGCGGGGGCGGGCGGCAATATCGGCGCCGATCTTGTGGCGAAATCCGCGGCCGACGGCTATACGATACTGTTTGCGTCGAGTTCGTTTGCGATCGCGCCAGCCTACTATCGCAAGCTGCCGTACGACGCGTTACGTGACTTCGAGGCCGTGACTCAGCTCTCGTCGCGCAACAATGTAACCACCGTCAGTCCGTCATCGCCCGCCAATTCAGTCAAGGAATTGATTGCGCTCGCCAGGGCCAGACCCGGTCAGTTGACGTTCGGCTCGGGCGGCGGCAGCGGCAGTTCCGATCAGATGGCGGGCGAGCTTTTCAAGTTGCTGGCCGGTGTCGACATCGTGCACGTGCCGTATAAAAGCGGGCCGCAGGCGATGAACGATCTGATCGGCGGGCAAATGTCGGTGTACTTTGGCGGCATCCCGGTGCAACTGCCAATGATCAAGGCAGGCAAAGTCAAAGCGCTAGCCACCAGCGGGCTCAAGCGTTCATCACAGTTGCCTGACGTGCCGACCATGGCCGAAGCAGGCGTGCCCGGCTATGAGCTGAACGTGTGGTACGGATTGTTCGCGCCGCGCGGCACGCCCAAACCGGTGATCGCAAAGATAGCCGCCGATGCGATCCGCATTATGCAGGCGCCGGACATGCGCGAGCGCTGGAACTCTGTCGGCGTCGAGCCGGCTGGTACTCCGCCCGCCGAATTCAATAAGCAGTTCCGCATGGAAATCGAAAAGTGGGCGAAGGTCGTCGCGGCCGCAAAACTCGCGCCGGATTGATGTCGTAAGCCACCCTGTGGGGTAGGTTACTCACATCCGACTATGTCCATCGTACGCTGCCGTGTGCCGTGCGTCGTACTCATCGTTTGATCTGCATCAAGCTTACGCGCGGCAGCCGCCACTATGATCCCGGCCAGTATCCATACTTACGGATGGGCATGCCAGTGGCCACCATATCCGAGGCGAGAGTGCCCGGTGCGCAGTGTTATCACTGCGGCCTGCCGGTGCCGCGCGGACTTTATTTTCCAGTTTCTATCGATGGCATCGAGCACGCAATGTGCTGCGCCGGCTGCCAGGCGGTCGCGCAGACCATAGCGGACAATGGCCTGACCTCCTACTATCGCCATCGCAGCGCGCTGCCCTTGCGCGAAGATCGCGTGCCGCAGGCGGTGTTCGATCTGGCTGCTTACGATATCCCAGAGGTTGAAAGTGCGTCGACACGCAATGCCGGCGGCCATGCGCGCGAAGCTGCGCTGATGCTGGAAGGCATCACCTGCGCGGCTTGCGTGTGGCTGATCGAGCAGCGCATTGCGCGTCTGCCGGGCGTGGTGGGCGTCGATATCAATTATGCGACCCATCGCGCGCTGGTGCGCTGGGACGCGCGCCGCACGCGGCTCGGCGCGATACTTGAAGCGGTGGCCGCGCTGGGCTATCGCGCTTATCCGTACGACCGCGCGCGCGCGGAGCAGGGGCGGCGCAGCGAGCGCGACCGCGCGCTGTGGCGGCTCTTCGTCGCCGGTTTCGGCATGATGCAGGTCATGATGTACCTGGTGCCGGCGTACGTAACACACGGCGAACTGACGCCGGACATCGAGCAGCTGATGCGTATCGCCAGCCTGCTGCTGACGTTGCCGGTGGTGCTCTACGCGGCGGCGCCGTTTTTCAGCGGCGCATGGCGTGATTTGCGCGCGCGTCTGCCCGGCATGGACGTGCCGGTCGCGCTCGGCATAGGCACGGCCTTCACGGCGAGCGTCGTTGCCACGGTGACCGGCCGCGGCGAAGTCTATTTCGACTCGGTCACAATGTTCGTATTTTTACTGCTCGCCGCGCGGTTTCTCGAAATGACCGTGCGTGTAAAAGCGGTGACGGCGCAGGAAGAACTCGCACGCCAGGTGCCCGCGCTCGCTGTGCGTTTTCTGGATTGGCCATCGTCGGAGCAGACAACAGTGGTTGCCGCGGGCGCGTTGCGCAGCGGCGACTATGTGAGGGTGAGCCCCGGCGCGGCGGTGCCCGCCGACGGTGTCGTCGTCGCGGGCGAGAGTGAGCTCGACGAGCGCCTGTTGACCGGCGAATCGCGACCGCGGCCGAAATGCAGCGGGGAGAATCTCATCGCCGGCTCGTTCAATGTCGGCAGCCCGCTCGTGATGCGGATAACCCGCGTCGGCGCCGACACCCTGGCCGCCGGCATCCTGCGCCTGCTCGACCGCGCAGCGGCGGAGCGTCCGCGTATCGCGCGCAGCGCGGATCAGGTGGCACGCTATTTCGTGCTGGCGCTGTGCGTGATCGCGGCAGTGGTGGCGCTGACGTGGTATCAGATCGACCCGTCGCGTGCACTGTGGGTGACGGTGGCAGTGCTAGTGGTGAGCTGCCCCTGCGCTTTGTCGCTCGCCACGCCCGCCGCGCTGGCCGCCGCGACCGGCGCATTGCATGCGCACGGTGTGCTCGTTACGCGCGGCGATGCCATCGAAAACCTGGCGCGCGCCACGCATTTCATCTTCGATAAAACCGGCACGTTGACCACCGGCGACATGCGGCTGGTTGGAGTGATCCCGCTCGCAACCGGCGCAAGCGTGCGCACGCGCGACGAATGTCTCGCGCTGGCTGCCGCGCTCG
>JANXRI010000072.1 GCA_025353085.1 Betaproteobacteria bacterium | reverse complement strand
CTGTTTGCCGATGATCCGGTGATCGGCAAGTGGCGATTTAGCGCGCTGGTCACTGATTTGGATTTACCTGCCGAATCTGTCTGGCGCCTGTATCGCGGCCGCGCGGACTGCGAGAACCGAATCAAAGAACTCAAATACGATTTCGCCGCCGACAGTTTCAATATGAAGGATTTTTGGGCGACCGAAGCGACGCTCAATACAGTGATGTTGGCCTACAACCTGATGAGCTTGTTGCGTCAGGTGCTACTCAAAACTAGCACTGTGAAACACTCATCAAGCACGATCCAACACACCTTGCAAACGCTACGCTACAAATTATTCGCCAAACCGGCCTACATCACCACTGAAAGTCGCAAACCGATCTTAAACCTCGCTATCGCGATGCAGCAGCGCACATGGATGCAAGGCCTGTGGGATGCCGCAAAAAAGTTCGATTTGCCCGCTACTTTTGAGCCACTTTATCCGTCTGGATAAAGGTCTAATGGAAAATCTCGGTTCAAGCCGGATTGACAATTCTTGCCACACCGGTCGGGCGCGAACATGCGGAATTAATACTGAGCAACGGTTTGATCCTCCATTGACAAAGTAGCGGGCTGCCGGTGTAATGATTTCGACTGCGGCAAACGCGGCGCCTGCCCCCGCGGCTGCGCGGGTCCGCAACATGACTGTCGAGGAGTTCACCGTCTATGTCGCATTCGATACGTACCGCTTTGCTGGTCGTGCTGCTTGCCACGACGTGCGCGCCTGCCGCAGCGCAGGAAAAATTTCCGTCGCGGCCGCTCGAAGTCATCGTACCGACGCCGCCGGGCGGCGGCACCGATATCGCGATCCGGCTGCTCGCCGAACTGGCTGAACCAGCGCTGGGGCAGAAGATCGTCATCGTCAACAAGACGGGCGGCGGCGGCCTGATCGGCATGGCGCAAGTGGTGCAGGCGAAGCCTGACGGTCATACGCTGGGCGGTCTGTGGAACGCGCCGCTCACGATGACGCCGCACATGCAGCCCGCGCCCTACAAGCCGACCGACTATGTCGCGATCAGTCTCGCCGACTCGGCGCCGACGGTGTTTTGCGTGAAAAAAGAATTTCCTGCGAATGACGGCAAGGAGTTCATCGAACATCTGAAGAAAAATCCCGGCAAGTTTACCTATGGAAATGACGGCGTCGGCGGCACCATCCATCTTTCGGCCGAGCGCATCTTCAGCAAGCTTGGCGTGAAAACGCGCCCGGTGCCGTTCGGCGGCGCCGGCGAAACGCTGAAGAACTACCTCGGCGGGCACGTCGATATTTACGGCGGCTCGATCACGCCCATCCTGCCGTACATCAAGGACGGTTCCAATAAATGCCTGATGGTGACGTCGAGCGAAAAACTCGTATCGATGCCGCAGGCGGCGAGCTTGAGCGAACTCGGCGTGCCGGACACCGGCACCGCGTTGTGGCACGGCATCGTCGGCCCCAAGGGCATACCGGCGGAACGCGTGGCGATACTCGAAAAAGCGTTTCGCGAGGCGGCACGCTCCGACAAATTCCGCCAGTACATGGAACCGCGCGGCATCAAGGTCGAGGCGGCGAGCGGCGCCGATTTTCGCAAACTGATCGACAGCGAGTACGCTGCGATGGGCGATTTGATGAAGTCCATCGGCCTCACCAAGTAAACGGCGGACGACCGGCGCGATGACCTTAACGCTGCCGCGCGGAGAAGCCGCGGTCGCCGCCGTCCTGATCGCGCTGGCTGTTTACGTTCTGTGGGAAGCGGAGCACATGCCGGCAAGCACGCCCGGTCAGCCCGGGGCCGGTTTTTTCCCCGCCATACTGGCCGTCATCCTGCTGATATGCGCGGGCGGAATCTTGATAAGTAGTTGGTCGAGCGGCAAAGACGCCGCTGCACCCACCGTCATTATCGGGCACTCCAAGGTCTGGATTACGCTCGCCTCACTGGTGGCGCTGACGTTTGCGCTCGAACCGCTCGGATTTGTACTTGCCGCGTCGGCGTTTTTGTTCGTGTTGCTGCGCTTCTGCGGCGGTGTGAACTGGCTTGCGGCGGGCATAGGCGCAATAACGTTGACTCTCGCCGCGTGGTATTTTTTTACCGCCGCGCTAGGAGTGGCACTGCCTCACGGCGTACTGCCGCTGTAAATGACAACATTCGATTACCTGATGGGCGGATTTGCCGTCGCGACCCGTCCCGATAATTTATTGTTCTGCTTTATCGGTTGCCTGTGGGGCACGATCGTCGGCGTGCTGCCGGGGCTGGGTCCGCTCGCGGGCCTGACCTTGCTGCTGCCGCTTACCTACAAGCTGGAGCCCGCGTCCGCGGTCATCATGCTGTCGGGAATTTTTTACGGCGCGATGTACGGCGGTTCCACGACGTCCATACTGTTGCGCATACCGGGCGAAGCGGCGTCCATCATGACCTGCATCGACGGCCATGCAATGGCGCGCCAAGGGCGAGCCGGCCCTGCGCTGGTGGTCGCCGGTGTCGGCAGTTTCATCGGTGGCACGATGAGCGTGGTCGGCCTGACGCTGTTCGCGCCGCCGCTCGCGCAGTTGATGCTGAAAGTCGGGCCCGCCGCCGAATTCGCGTTGATGGCTTTGGCATTGCTCGTGATGGGCTTTGTGTCGAGCGGCCCGGTTTTGAAAACGATTGCCATGGTGGTACTGGGTCTGCTGATTGCGACGATCGGGCTTGATCCCCTCACCGGCTTTCCGCGCTTCACATTTGGCCGCATCGAGATCAGCGAAGGTTTGAGTTTTGTCGCGATGGCACTGGGGCTGTTCGGCGTGAGCGAGATATTGCTGAACATGGAAGACGTACTAAGCGTAAAGCCGATCCGTCCGACCCTGGCAAGCCTGATTCCGCGCGCCGCCGACATGCGCGCCAGCGCGCCGGCAATCGCGCGCGGCACACTGATCGGCTTCGTGTTCGGTTTCGTGCCGGGCATCTCCCACGTCGTCTCGACCTTCGCCTCTTACGCCGTCGAGCGCAAGCTCTCGCGCCATCCCGAAGAATTCGGCCATGGCGCGATCGCCGGCGTCGCTGGTCCTGAAACAGCCAATAACGCGACCACCGGCAGCGCGATGATTCCGCTCTTGGTGCTCGGCATTCCCGCGATACCGGCAACTGCAATATTGCTCTCAGCGTTGATGATCCATGGCGTGAATCCGGGACCACAACTGGTCAGCGAGCATCCGCAGGTGTTCTGGGGACTGATCGCCAGCATGTACATCGGCAATCTGATGCTGCTCGCGCTGAATCTGCCTCTGGTCGGCTTGTTCGTGAACCTCTTGCGCATACCTTACGCATGGCTGGCGCCAAGCGTATTGCTGATCTGCATCGTCGGCATCTACAGCGTCAACGCGAACGCGGCCGAGATCGGCATCATGGCCGCGTTCGGCCTGATAGGCTACATGTTGCGCAAGCTGCAATTCGACTGCGCGCCGCTGCTGCTGGCGGTGGTGATCGGCGACCGCATGGAAGTCGCGTTAAGGCGCGCGCTCATCATCAGCGACGGCAACTGGGCGGCGTTGGCGCAGGACGCGTTTTCGCGGATATTCCTGGGCGCGATCGTGGTGCTGGTGGCGCTGCAGTGCATTGCATGGCGGCTGGGCGTCAGGCGCAAGGACCTGGTCGAACTGAAATCGACAAGCGAGGAGAATCCAACATGAAATTTACGCGTGAACGTGGAAAATCCGCGCCCCGGCGCATGCGCGAAATGCTCGCGCAACCGGGCATCATACTGGGCGGCGGCGCATATGACGCGCTCTCCGCGCGCATCGTCGAGCAGTGCGACTACCCGCTCTGCGTCGTCACCGGCGCGGGGACCAGCATGTCGCGCGGCTACCCCGACATCGGCTTCGTCGCGGGCGAAGAAATGGTCGCGAACGCGCGCTACATCGCCGAAGCGGTGGAAATCCCGGTGATCGTGGATGCGGACACCGGTTACGGCAACGCGATCAACGTGATGCGCACGGTGCGCGCATTCGAGCAGGCGGGTGTCGCCGGCATCCACATCGAGGACCAGGACTGGCCGAAGAAATGCGGCCACCTGCAGGGCAAGAAACTGATCCCGGCGCAGGAGATGGTCGGCAAGATCAAGGCCGCGCTCGATGCGCGCCGCGATCCGGATTTTCTGATCATCGCGCGCTGCGACGCGGTAACGGTCGAAGGCATAGACGCCGCACTTCAACGCGGTGAAGCCTATCGTGAAGCCGGCGCCGACATGCTGTTCATCGAGATGCGCGAATCGATGGAGGAGATGCGCGCCATCGCCGAACGTTTTCGCGGCCGCATACCGCTGCATTTCAATCATTCGCCGAGCGGCATGGTGCCGCGCCTCAATGTGTCAGAAATCGAAGCGATGGGCTTTTCCACCTGCTGCTTTTACGCGCACACCGTAATGGCCGCGGTCAAAGCCATGCGCGACGTGCTGATGGACATCAAGCGCACCGGCAACTCGCTCGCGGTGTGGGACCAGATGATACCGTTCGACGAATTCTGGGAGGTCTGCGAATTGGCCGAGGTCAAGGCGCTGGAGAAAAAATATGGCGTTTGACCCGGTCCGGCTCGAGATCATCAAGAACGCGATCGGCTCGGTCGTCGACGAAATGGTGCTGACGGTGGTGCGCATCGCCTATTCGTCCATCATGAAAGACACGATGGATCTGTCGAGCGCGTTTTGTGACGCGCAGGGGCGCATGATCGCGCAGGGTCTGTCGCTGCCGCTGCACCTGGGCTCGATTCCCGATGCGATGGACGCAGTGCGCGCCGAGTACGGCGACACGCTCGCGGAAGGCGACATCGTCGTCTTCAACGATCCTTATCAGGGCGGCATGCATCTGCCCGACATTTTCATGGTGAAGCCCGTGTTCGTCGGCCGCCGCCGCATCGGCTACGCGATCGTCGTCGCGCATCACAACGACATGGGCGGGCGTGTGCCGGGTTCGAGCGCCGCCGACTCGACCGAGATATTCCAGGAGGGGCTGCAGATACCAGTGTTGAAGCTCTTCGAGCGCGGCGTGCCGAACGCGACGCTCATCAGCATGATACGCCGCAACGTGCGCATACCGGACGTCGTGATGGGCGATATCGATGCGCAAGCCGCCGCCTGCCGCATCGCCGAGCGCGGCATGCACGAACTCGCGCAGCGCTTCGGCGTCGATCAACTCGAGCGCTATTTCGACGAACTGCTCGATTACTCCGAGCGCGAGGCGCGCCGCGTGATCCGCTCGATCCCCGACGGCGTGTACAGTTACACCGATCACCTCGACGACGACGGCGTTGACTTCGGCAAGCCGGTGACGGTATGCGCCAACGTGCACGTCGCCGGCGACGAGTTGACGGTTGATCTCGCCGGCACCAGCCCGCAGGTGAGAGGCGCCATCAATTCGACGCTGTCGTTCGCCAAGTCGGCGGTCTATTTCGCGATCCGCGCGATCATGGATTCCGATGCGCCGAACAACGCCGGCTTTATACGGCCTATCCACGTCGTCGCTTCGGAAGGCTCGCTGTTGAATCCGCGGCGGCCGGGCGCGGTGGCGGCGCGCGGCGTATCCGGCTTTCGCCTGATCGACGCGATCTTCGGCGCGCTCGCGCAAGCAGTGCCCGAGCTGCCGCGCGCCGCTGGCGAAGGCGGCACCACCAGCTACTCGATCGGCGGCGTGGACGACGCCGGACGTTTCGTGCTGTTCCGCGAAGCGATCATGGGCGCGTGGGGCGGCGGCTTTCATCGCGAAGGCATCGATGGCGTGGCGAATCCGGCCGCGAACATCAGCAACGCGCCGATCGAAATGGTCGAGAATCAGGCGCCGATCCGCATCGAACGCTATGAACTCGTCGCCGACAGCGGCGGGCCGGGGCGGTGGCGCGGCGGCATGGCGGTGGCACGCCAGCTGCGCTTTCTTGGCGGGCGCGCGACGTTGCAGCTACGCTCCGACCGGCGCAATTTTCCGCCGTACGGACTCGCCGGCGGCCAGCCTGGCCGCGGCTCGATGAATCTGCTTGACGAAGGCAAAGAGGAATGGCGCGAGCTGCCGACTAAATTCACGCGCGCAATCGAGAAGGGGCACGCGTTTCGTCACACGTCCGCCGGCGGCGGCGGCTACGGCGAACCACAGGCACGCGATCCCGCGCTGGTGCTTGCCGACGTGCGCAACGGCAAAGTAAGCGTCGGTGCCGCCGAACGCGACTACGGTGTGGTCATCACGACGCAACCGTGGCGCATCGACGAAACAGCAACCGCGCGCATCCGCAATTCACGGCAGGCAAGCCTCGCGGCCGAGGTGCAATGAGCACAATCACGCCATCGCTGCGCGTCGGTGTGGATATCGGCGGCACCTTCACGGACCTTGTGTTCCTGCACGCGGACGGCCGGCTCGACAAGATCAAGATTCCCTCCACGCCCGACGATTATTCGCGCGCGATTACCGAGGGCGTGGCCGCCTATTGCGCGAAAATGCGACTGGATGCGGCGGAAATCTTCGAGGTCGTGCACGCGACGACCGTCGCAACCAACGCCATACTCGAACGCAAAGGCGCGAGAACGGCGCTGGTGACGACCGCGGGGTTTCGCGACGTGCTCGAACTGCGCCGGATTCGAATTCCAATGTCATATGACCTCGGTTGGGAAAAACCGGCGCCGCTGGTGGAGCGCGAATGGCGACTTGAAGCGGCCGAGCGGCTCGACGCGCGCGGCAACGTGCTGACGCCGCTCGCAATCGCGGCATTAGAACAAGCCGTGCAGCCGCTCGCCGACGCCGGCATCGAAGCGGTCGCGGTGTGTTTCCTGCACAGTTACCGCGATCCGCGCCACGAAGTGCTTGCCGGTGAAGTATTGCGCCGCCTGCTGCCCCATGCGTATGTGACGCTGTCGCACGACGTGCTGCCGGAAATGCTCGAATACGAGCGCACCAGCACGACGGTGGTCAACGCGTATGTCGGCCCGCTGATCGGTCGCTATCTCGCCCGGCTGCGCGAGCGTTTGACCGCACAACGGATCGTCGCGCCGCTCTTGGTCATGCAATCGAACGGCGGCCTCATCAGCGCCGGCGCTGCGGCGGCGCGCCCGGTCACCATCATCGAATCGGGCCCCGCGGCGGGCGTCGTGGCGGCCGCGCGGCTGGCGCGCGATTGCGGTCATGCCAACGTCATCACGCTCGACATGGGAGGCACCACCACCAAGGCGTCGATCATCGAAGCCGGTGAAATGCTGCGCGCCGCGGAGTATGAAGTCGGCTCGCGCGTGTCGGCGTCGAGCCGGCTCATGCGCGGCAACGGTTATCTACTGCGCATACCCGTGATCGACGTGTCGGAAGTCGGCGCCGGCGGCGGCAGCATCGCCGCGCTCGACGCGGGCGGCAGCTTGCGCGTGGGGCCGTTAAGCGCGGGCGCGGTGCCGGGCCCGGCCTGCTACGCACAGGGCAACATGCGGCCGACCGTCACCGACGCCAATCTGGCGCTCGGTTTTCTCGGCGCCGATTCGCTCGCGGGCGGCGCCTTGCGTTTGAACCGGGAACTCGCCGAGCGCGCATTGCAAACGCACGTCGCCGCGCCCGCGGGACTCTCGCTGCTCGACGCCGCGTGGGGCGTGCACGTGATCGCGAATTCCAACATGGTGCGTGCGATCAAGTCGGTGTCGGTCGAGCGCGGGCGCGATCCGGCCGCCTTCGCGCTGATGGCGTTCGGCGGCGCGGGTCCGGTGCATGCGGTGAGTGTCGCCGCCGAACTCGGTATTCGCACGGTGATCGTGCCGCCGGCGCCGGGCGTATTCAGCGCGTTTGGTCTGTTGCGTGCGGACATCGAGCACCACGCCGCCCGCACCGTCTTGACCTCGACCGCGCAATTCGACGCCGGCTCGATCAACGGCGCGATCACGGCGATGCGCGACGAGTTGATCGCACGCATGCGCGACGAAGGTTACGCGGCCGGCCTGGTCAAAATTGTCACGCAGGTCGATCTGCGGTATCGCGGGCAGTCGTCCGAGATCACGGTCGCGTTGCCCGAGCAAAGCGTCACAGAGAGCGCTTTGCGCGCCGCCGAACAGCGCTTTGAAACCGAATTCGAGCGCACCTACGGTCATCGCGGCAACACCCAGGACTTCGAGCTGGTGACCTGCCGCTTGATCGCGACCGTGCCGCGCGCCACGCACTACGAGGCGCGTTGGGAGCCTGATGCCGCGCACGCGACACCGACGCGCGCAGTTTATTTCGGCGCCACTCTTGGCTCTCTGCAAACGCGCGTCGTCACGCGAAAATCGCTGGCGGATGCGGCGATATCCGGACCCGCGATCGTGCAGGAATACGACACCAGCGTCGTGATTCCGCCCGGTTGGCAAGCGTGCCTCGATGCCGCCGGCAATATCGTGGCAACCGCAGCGTGAGCGCGCTCAAAAGTCTCGCGCAGTTCGCGGCGCAAATCGAATATGACGCGCTGCCCGCGCGTATCGCCGAAAAAGCGCGGGCGTGCTTGTTGTACGGCCTCGCGGTGGCGGTCGCGTCGGTGCGCGTACCGTTGTCGTCTCTGGCGCTCGCCATGCGGCCCGCGGGCACCGGCGCGACGCGCCTGCTCGACGGCGCGCAAGTCAGCGCCGGCGCGGCGGCATTCGCCAACGCGATGCTGTTTCACGCGCGCATACAGGAAGACGCGCACCCCGCTGGTCACGTTGGAGTCGTCGTGTTGCCTGCCGCGCTTGCGCAGGCGCAAAGCGTGCGTGCCAGCGGGCGCGATTTGCTGGCCGCGATTGCGGCGGGTTACGAAATCGCGCTGCGCATCGGCCGCGATCACGCAGCGGATTTGAGCGAGCGTGGCTTTCGCACGACGTCCGTCTATGGTCCGATAGGCGCGGCAACCGCGTGCGCCCGCCTGCAACGCGCCGACCCGCAAACCACCGCCAATACACTGGCGCTCGCCGCCAACACCGCGTGTGGCCTGCGCGAATTCGTCGCCGCGGGCACCGACGAGTACGCATTCCAGGCGGGTATCGCCGCGCAAAACGCGATTACCAGTGCGGCGCTGGGCGGCGCCGGCGCGGCGGCTGCCGTGAGTGTCCTCGACGGCGCGGCCGGATTTTTTCGCGCGTATGGCGCAGACGGCCGCGCATACGGCGCGAGACTGGCCGAAGGATTGGGCGCCGAGTGGGAGTTCGCGCAGGTGACGTTCAAACCCTACCCGGTCTGCCAATTTCATCGCAGCCTCGTCGCCGGCGTGCTCGCATTGCGCGGCCAGGCGGCGGGCGGCGCGCTTGCCCGCATGAGCGTCGACATGCATCCGTTCGAGGCCGATTTTTTCGGCGTGCGTCACGCCGGGCCGTTCAGCACGTTCGCGCAGGCATTTATGAGCGCGCCGTGGTGCGCGGCGCTCGCCTGGAGCCGCGGGCGCGTCGATTACGCAGGTATGCACGACTTCAATGCCGCCGGCACGCTGGCGCTGATTTCTAAAATACAAATACGCGCCGCACATGCGCGGCCGCGTTATCAACCGTCGATACGCGTGACGCTCGACAATAATCGCGAATTGACGTGGTGTGACGACAGCGGGCCGTCGGCTTATGACCTCGACTGGAACGCGGCGCTGCGCATGGCCGCGGAGCTTTACGCGGAAGCCGGCGTGTCCGCGAACTTGCGTGAGCGTCTCGTCGCGGCCGTGGCGGATCTCGCCGGCGCCGAAAATGCAGACGAAGTGGTGGCCGCTGCGGCGGCGGCCTGTACTGCGGCACGCAATCATTAATCGAGGGGAGTTACCGTGACCAATGCCCGCAAGCTACGCAAGCTCATCAATGCGAAGAAGTTACTCGTAATGCCTGGCATTTTCGACGGCTACAGCGCGCGGCTGACCGAGCAATCAGGGTTTCCGGCCGGCTTCATTTCCGGCGGCGGTTTGAGCGAGACGCTGCTCGGTTATAGCGACGTCGGCCTGATGGGGTTCGAGTTGAATCTCGCCGCGGTGACGCGCATCGCCGCGTGCACGGCGATACCGCTGCTCGCCGATGCCGACACCGGTTACGGCAATGCCGTCAACGTGTATCACACGGTGCGCGCATTTGAGCGCGCAGGGGTTGCCGGCGTGATGATCGAAGATCAAACGTGGCCCAAACGCTGCGGCCACATGAGCGGCAAGGAAGTGATTGCCGCCGAAGAAATGGCGGAAAAGCTGCGCGCCGCGTGCGATGCGCGCCGCGATGCGGATTTCGTCATCAAGTCGCGCACCGATGCGCTCGCCACCCACGGCATCAAGGAAGTCATCCGCCGGCTGAACCTCTACGCCGACGCGGGCGCGGACTTGTTGTTTGCGGATGCGTTGTTGTCGGCGAACGACATTCGCGTCGTCGCGCGCAACGTCGCCAAGCCGCTGTGCGTGAACATGGGCTTCGGCATCCGCCGGCGCTCGACAACTCCGCTCATCAGTCCGGCGCGCCTCGAAGAACTCGGCGTCGGCGTCGTGATTTATCCGCGCCTGTTGACCGCGTGTGCCGTGCAAGGCATGAAGCACGGCGTGGCGACGCTCAAGCAGGCGATGAAAAGCAAACGCGTCATTGAGCGTCCCGATCTCGCGGTCGGCTTCGAGGAATTGAATGCGCTGGTCGGTTTTGTGGAATTGCAGCGTCTCGAGCGGCGCTATGCCGCGAAGCTGCGCAAGTCGCGCTGACCGGCGTAGCAACTGCGTGTAAATTGTAAAAAGACGCGCCGCTGCGGACCCTATCCTCGCGCGGCCGCCCACGGAAGGAGAAACCATTTGAAACTCGACGCAGTGCGCATGGTGTCGGCGAGCGGCATACTCGGCTACGGTTTCCCCGAGAGATCGCTTACGGCGAGGCTCGCGCGCAAGCCTGTGCATGGCGAATTCATAAAAGTGTAGTGCGAATAGTCCTTGCGGTGCAGTCTTGTCAATATTGGCGGGCATGATAACGTGCAATCCATGCGCGATCTGCTTCTCTTGGCGATTCACCTGTTCGTAACCATCGCAAAACTCCTCGGCCCCGGCGGCGTGCGTGCCGTCGCTGCGGAATCCTTGTTACTCAAGCAACAGCTAATCCTCAGCAATCGTTCCCGACAGCGTGCACCGAACCTGACCACACTCGATCGATTTGTGCTCGGACTGATCACTCTCTTTGTGAGTCCACGCCGCATCCCGAAGTTTGCCAGAATTGTTAAGTCGGCCACGTTATTGAACGTTCCACAAAGCTTTGGTCGACCGCAAGTACCACATTCTGTTCTCGTCCGCAGGTCGTCCACGCAAACCCGGCCCCAAAGGGCCCTCCGCCGAACTCATCGCGGCAATTGTCGAGCTGAAGCGGCGTAATCCCAAGTTTGGCTGTGTAAAGATCGCCGAGCAGATTTCCCATACCTTTGGCCTCGACATAGACAAAGATGTCGTACGCCGCGTGCTCGCCAAGCATTACCGGCCAGACGACTCCGGCTGCGATGGCCCCTCGTGGATGACCCTCATCGCGCATGCCAAGGATAGCCTGTGGACCATCGACATGTTCCGCTGCGAATCCATCCTGCTACGCACCTTCTGGGTGATGGTGGTAATGGACGTATTCACTCGCCGCATCATCGGTTTTGGCGCCGAGCGTGCTGACATAGACGGCATATCCGTATGCAGGATGTTTAACCGCGCCATCGCTGGTCAGCAACTACCGAAACACGTCAGCACCGATAACGATCCGCTATATCGCTTTCATCGCTGGTTAGCGAATCTGCGTGTACTGCAAATCGACGAAATCAAATCCGTTCCCAATGTTCCCGTGTCGCATCCATTTATCGAACGGCTCATCGGCACCCTTCGCCGGGAGTATCTCGATCGCCTATTCTTTTGGAATGCGCTTGATCTGGAGCGCAAGCTGCAGGCGTACGGCCTCTTTTACAACAGTAGTCGCGTTCATCAGTCGCTCAGTGGGAACACCCCAGACGAGAAGTCAGGAAAACCTCGTCCTGCCTGTGCAGTACTGAATTCCTACAGATGGCAGCAGCACTGCCAAAGCCTTTTCCATACACCCATTGCCGCGTAATTACGAATTCGCCAAGAACGGCTCATACCACGTTGGACAAGGCTGTTGCTTGACGAGACGTAATAAATGAGACAGAATATGTATTAATTGTTCCTAAAGGCGAAACATGAATACCGTCCTGGCGCAAGAACGCCCTGTTGACCTGCGCCATCGCACCGCCCGCGGAAAACTCGCGAAGATGGTCACCAAGCTGTTTGACCACTGGGAATTGCCGGGTCCCGATCAGGCGGCGCTGCTGGGCCTGTCGCCCGATTCGCGTGCGACCATCGCGCGTTACCGCCGAGGCGAACCTTTCGCTGACAATGCCGACTTGCTCGCGAGGGCCGGGCACCTTCTGGGCATCCATAAAGCGTTGCGCATCAGTTTTCCGCACGACCGCGATCTCGCCTACCGCTGGGTCAGCACGCCGAATCGACGCTTTGGCGGGCAGCCTCCGGTCACCACCATGAAGCACGGATTCGAAGGATTGCTGGCGGTGCGCCGCTATCTCGACTTCGAGCGCGGCCGGTAAGCGCGCGTGTACGAGGATCTGCTGAACAAGGTCGTCGATTTTCACGCCGACCTTTTTCGCAACATCAAGACCATCCGTAGATCGCAGGCGCTGTTTGACGATCTCTCGGACGATCCGCACGACCAAGCCGTTGCTGCGGCGGCCGAGGCTACCGACCGCATTGCGAGCGAAGCGCCCCTGATCACGCGTCCCTTTGATTACGGCGCGGTAATCACCTTTCCGTTCGTCAACTTCAACGGGCACGCAACCCGATTTTCCGATGGCGTTCAGCATGGCGTTTGGTACGGGTCGCTGGAACTTCTGACCACGGTCTACGAAACCGTGTATCACTGGCACCGCTTCGTGATGGACAGTTATGCAGCGGAAGACCGGGCGATACGCGGTGAGCGACGCGTGTTCAACGCCCGTTGCGATGCCATCTTGATCGACCTTCGCGGCAAGCACCGGCATGAACCCCGCCTCGTCGATCGGCAAAGCTACGGTTTTACGCAGCCGCTTGGCCGCTACCTCAAAGACCAGGGCCAGAACGGTTTGCTCGTAAAGTCCGCCCGCGCTGACGGTGCGAACGCGGCGATTCTGCGGCCGGAGGTGCTATCCCAGGTGCGGGACGTCTGCCACCTGATGTATCTCATGAATCCAGCTAAAGAATCTATCCGCGTGGAACGAACACCCGGAAAACTCTGGATCCAGGTTGTGCCGAGCCAGCTTTACTGACATTCCGCGTTGGACAGTACGGGCTGGGCGTGTGCAACCGCGCCTGGCTACCCGACACAAAGGCCTTTTCCACACTCCCATTGCCTCGTAATTACGAATTCGCCAAGCACAGGCTCCACGACGGTGAATTCTACTAGGGAATACCTGTGATTTCCTAGCTACTTTAGGTCTGCGGGTTGAGCGTGAGTTAAGCGAATTGCATAAAGAATAATGTTAGTGGGCATAAGAATATTTGAATGGTATCTGTTATAGATCTGACAGTAGGATGCCGCCGTGCCCGATGATCAGAATGCACTAGGAACGCTGTGGGAATACGCGTGATTGCATATCGATGAGGTCAAAAAACATGCACTCTCCAACAATCGTTGGACATGTAGTAAATTTTAAAATTTGCCGCTTCGGTACACCAGGTGGCCGCAAGTTAATTGTGCCAATCAAATTGGCAGTGTTTCGAGGCCTGCGTAAGAGTGTCAATATACTGTGTTATCTGTGTCTTCCTTTATTTCATTTTTGCGCCAAGCATATCGAAATGATTGAAAATACGAGAAGGATTGGGTTGTGAGTACGCTAACGCCAAAAATGCGCGCAATCGGCGTGCCGGTCAATGACTATTTTGTTGAAGAATTTGCGGATATTCCCAAATTTCGTTACAACAAAATCCCACTCGAGAAGGTCACCAAGGACAAAGACGGTTTTCGCTTGAGACTCGACGTAAAGGATCATCCGGAATATTTCATAGAGAGGAAAGACGTTTCGGCCCCCGTTTCAGGCGGTAACACGACAAATGTTTTCCTGGGCCTGGTGGCGCTTTATTCCGCGATGCAGGTGAATATACAATTTAAAATCATATTGCCTGATGACCAATCGTCCATCGCCCAGCAGGAAATTAACAATTACGTCTATAACGACGTGAACATCGTTCAGATACATACGCATATCTGGGGCCCGCGTGAGTGTTTTAACGGCAATGCGCATGGTCGAACGTATCTGCTGGTCTCGCCGCACCCGCCGATCGACACCCTGGATGATGAAATCAAGACGAGGTTCAGAAGAGCGGATGACATCCCGATCATCACACCGGGATACCTGAACAGTTACCTGGGCCCGCAGATCATTGTACCCACGGGCATCGGCTTCGAGACGATCAAGCCGCGTGTCGGCAACAACGACGTTATTGTCTGCCTGAACGATGACGAATTGATCGAAAAGTTCGGCACGCAGGTTTTCCCAGATGAAATGTCGAATGAGGTACTGTTGAATATCACCGAACGATTCACCAAGAATCATAACCCGCACATGGACCCCAGCATGACCTTTGCGCTGGGTTTCTCGAACGGTGGGTCATTGACATGTTACCAATACCAGAACAAGCAGTACCTGATACACCTTCCTCTGGATGCGCAAGAATCCACGAGACTAGCGGAAGCGTTCGACGATGCGTTGGTCGACTCCGCGCATGGCGGAAAATACCAAGTTGGACGTGGCGATGCGCGTATTACCGGGCACCTGTTTTACCCTTACTTTATTGATGTCATGAATAACGGCCTGTCAGCCGCATTTGCTGCATCTGAGTTGGGTGCAGCCTTGTCAGCGTTGATACATCATTCCAAAAAGTCCAACATCACAACATTTAACCGGGATGCGTTAAATAAACTGGTGGTGAAATGCATCGACAAGGTTGAGCGTAATGAATCCAGAGCTGTAAACCTGGCCTCTGCGAGTTAACGGGTGCCGTATCTCGCAATCGCCACCATCCCCTCTCGCCAAGCCGCGAGCCCGTAATGTCCACAAATTCGGATATCTCTCAGGCCGCTTGTCGATAGTAGGAGTTGAGCAATCCGCCGAGCCGTCGGCGGCGATGTATCGCCCCTTCATTCGCGGCAACGCTCGGCATTGCTCGGATCAAACTGTTTTCGAGGCCCTGATGATTGTGTTCCGCGTGGTAATGGAACCTGTATTCCGATACCGCGCGGCGCAACGACGCCTGCCCGA